>NZ_BAAHAR010000038.1:0-94368 GCF_054777395.1 Nocardiopsis oceani | reverse complement strand
TGCCTAGAGAGTTCCTACTTCCTCCTCTGGTTCACGTTCAGGACACAACGTTTCCTGATAGCCGCCAACCCGCCGTCGCAGCGAAGCGGGTCAAGGTGGAGCGCCAATGACGCGCGAAGCGCTCGATAGCGACGACCTTGACGCGCGCAGCGGAGACGGCCACCATCAAGCGGCAGGAAAAGAGGGAGAACCACCCGCACCCGCAGGGAAACCCACACCCACGCGGATCCCCATACCAACAGCACCCCCACCAGCGGGGGAACCGCCGAGGCAACCACGTGACAGGCTCCCAAGTGCTACGGGGCCCAAGGGTCACGGGAGGCGGTCGCCCTACCGTCGACACCGCCGGCGGGGCGACCGCCACAGGGTCGTCATCAGTAGAGGCACCCGCCCCCGTTAGTCGGCCCCGGACCTGGCCACGTTTCATTCGCCCAGTTCCGACCAGCCCCGGCCAGTTCCGACCAGTCCCGACCAGTCTCGGTCAGTCCCGGGTGATCATCCGGCCTTCGGTGCTGTCCGGCCCGACCTCGGTGCCCCGCAGGATGGTGCTGCGCACCCGCCCGAACAACTCAGCGCCGTCGTAGGCGCTCACCGGGTTGCGGTGCGCCAAGGACACAGCCTCCACACGAACGCTCTCCTCCGGGGCGAAGACGGCAAGGTCCGCGGCCATGCCCGGGGCGATGGACCCCTTACCGCGCACACCCGCCACTCGGGCGGGCGCGGCCGACATCCAGCGCACGACCTCCGCGAGCGGCACCCCGCGCTCCCGGGCCTCAGTCCACATGGCCGACAGCCCCACCTGGAGACCGGCCACCCCGCCCCAGGCGGTGCCGAAGTCACCGGTGTCGAGGTCCTTGAGGTCGGGGGTGCTGGGCGAGTGGTCGCTGACGACGCAGTCGATCAGGCCGTCGCCCAGTGCCCGCCACAGCAGGTCGCGGTTGGCGCGGTCCCGGATGGGAGGGCAGCACTTGTAGCTGGTCTCCCCCTCGGGAATCTCCTCTGCGGCCAGGGTGAGGTAGTGCGGGCAGCTCTCCACCGTGAGGGGCACACCGTCCTCCTTGGCCTGCGCGATGAGCGGCAGGGCCGAGGCGCTGGACAGGTGGAGGATGTGCGCGCGCACGCCGGTGCGGCGGGCGGTGTCGATCACCAGGGAGATGGCCGCGTGCTCGGCGGCATCGGGACGCGAGGCGAGGAAGTCCGCGTAGTCGCGGCCGGAGGCCTCCGGCGCCGAATCGAGCACGCCGGGGTCTTCGGCGTGCACGATGAGGGTTCCACCGAAGGCGTGGATGGCAGTCGCCGCGGTGTGCAGTTCGTCCGGGGACAGGTGTCCGAACTCGTCCACACCGGACGGTGAGAGGAAGGCCTTGAAACCGAATACCCCTTCCGCCCACAGGTCCGCCAGGGTTCCCGTGGTGCTGGGGCCGGTGTTCTCCGGGACGGCGCCGCCCCAGAAGCCGACGTCGACGGCGAGCTTGCCCTCGGCCACCGCACGCTTGGCCTTGAGGCCGTCGAGGGTGGTGGTGGGCGGCACGCTGTTGAGGGGCATGTCCACCAGGGTGGTGACCCCGCCCAGTGCGGCGGCGCGGGTGGCGCTGGCGAATCCCTCCCACTCGGTCCGGCCGGGCTCGTTGACGTGCACGTGGCTGTCGACCAGTCCGGGGAGCAGGACCTCGTCCTCGGCCAGGCGCAGTTCACTCCGGGCGGCGATCGGGGCGTCGAACCCCTCGACGACATCGGTGATCCGTCCGTCGTCCACGACCACGCTGACAGGGCGCTCTCCCTCGGGGGTGAGCGCACGGCGGGCCCGGACGACGAGTGCGTGTTCGGTCAACTCACTGCTCCTGTCCGACACGGCGGGTGGCCAGATCGACGATGGTATCGGCGTCGGCCCCGGCGGCTTCGACCACCTCGGACTCCTCCAGCGCACCGCAGCGCAGGCCGCTGGCCAGGACAGAGGCCAGGGCCTGGGCGGTGGCGGGCTCGTCCATGACGTTGCCCGAGGTCTCACCGAGGTAGGCCTTCAGTCGACCGGCGGCGGGGGCGAAGGCCTCACGGTAGAAGGCATAGGTGGCCAGGTAGCGGATGGGAAGCTGGTTGGGGTGCAGGTCCCAGCCCTGGTAGAAGCCGCGCTCGAGGGAGCGGCGGATCAGGTCGGCGTGCAGCCGCCATGCGGACCGCACGTCCTCGGGGGTTCCGGTCGGCAGGATGTTGCTCCCGCCGTCGGAGAGCCACACGCCCGTACCGGCCGCGGCCACCTGCATGACCGACTTGGCGTGGTCGGCGACCGGGTGGGCCAGGCTCTGGTGGGCCGCGGTGATCCCGCAGGCGGCGCTGTAGTCGTAGGTGCCGTAGTGCAGGGCGGTGACCCGGCCCTGGCCGGCCTGGATCATCCGGGACACCGCGACGGTGCCGTCGGTGAGCAGGATGGACTGGGGTGTCTCGATCTGGAGCTCGAACCGGAGTCGGCCAGCGGGCAGGCCGAAGCGCTCCTCCAACTTCTCGCTGACCCAGACCATGGCCTCGACCTGCTCGACCGAGGTGATCTTGGGCAGGGTGAGTACGAGGTTGTCGGGCAGGGAGCCGTGGCCTTCCAAGAGGGTCTCGAGGAAGAGGGCGAGGCTGCGGACGCCGCGGTGGCGCCCGGCCGCTTCCATGCCCTTCATCCGGATGCCGAAGTAGGGCGTGGCCGTCCCCTGCTCCAGGTCCGAGACGAACGCTTTCGCGGTGGCGACCACGTCGGTGTCCTCGGCGTCGTCCCCGGGCGCGCCGTAGCCGTCCTCGAGGTCGGCGCGCAGGTCCTCGATGGGCTCGCGGGCGAGCTTGGCCCGGACCAAGGGAAGCGCGTCGGCGACTGCGGCTTCGCTCAGCCCTGTGGCCTCGGCGAGCTCCGCAGCTTTGGGCGCGTACTCGTCGAGTGCCTCAAGGGCCTGCCCGCCCCAGGCCGCCGCGAAGCCGGCGTGGATCCGGTTCGCGGGCACGTAGACGCTGTGGACCGGCTGT
Organism: Nocardiopsis oceani; assembly: GCF_054777395.1. Lineage (NCBI taxonomy): Bacteria > Bacillati > Actinomycetota > Actinomycetes > Streptosporangiales > Nocardiopsidaceae > Nocardiopsis > Nocardiopsis oceani. The sequence continues at coordinate 91,368 of NZ_BAAHAR010000038.1, read as the reverse complement.
CGGCCCCCGCTCCCCCCGGGGTACTCCCGGTCCAGGCGTGCGTCGGCCTCTGCGAGCCGGGCGTCGAGTTGGGTGACCAGATCGGTCAGGCCGTGCAGGCTGTCCCTCGCCACGTGTGGTGTCCTCCTCCGTCGTCGGTGCCGGGTCCCGCAACGGACAACCCCGGCACTAATTTCTATATGCGGATACTAACTTCTGCTATTCGGAAGAACAAGGGTGCCCGGGGTTGAGCGATCCAGATCGATAACACTCGTTTGACGACTGAGAGCGAAAAGCGGCTTTCGTATTGCAGAATGAGTGCGTGACCTAGCGGCCCTCATCATGGGAGCACGACCTTTGCCTGCCTCACAGACCCCCCGCACGGACCCGCTCAGCCCTCCAGAGGAGGCGGCCCGGCGCTCCGGTGGCGTGCAGTCCCTCGACCGCGCCTTCTCTCTGCTGGAGATCATGGCCGAGGCTGGCGGCGAGGCTTCCCTGAGCCAACTCGCCGATTCCTCCGGGCTGCCCCTACCCACCATCCACCGCATCATCCGCACCTTGGTCGGCAACGGGTACGTACGCCAGCTGCCCTCCAGACGCTACGCCCTCGGACCGCGGCTGATCGGGCTCGGGGACAAGGCCGCGCAGATGCTGGGTACCTGGGCACGCCCCCATCTGGCCCAGCTCGTGGAAGACCTGGGCGAGACCGCCAATCTCGCGATGCTCGACGGTGACAAGGTCATCTACGTCGCGCAGGTCCCCTCCCCGCACGCCATGCGCATGTTCACCGAGGTCGGCCGCCGCGTCCTGCCGCACTCCGCCGGGGTGGGTAAGGCGCTGCTGTCCCAGCTCAACGACGAGGAGGCGCTCGCGGCCGTGGGCCGCACCGGTATGCCCGCCGCCACGGAGCGCACCATCACCGAACCCGAGACCTTCCTCGCGGAGCTCCGGCGCATCCGCGAGACCGGCTACGCCATCGACGACGGCGAACAGGAGATCGGGGTGCGCTGCGTCGCCGTCCCGGTCAAGGGCGCCCCCTCGGGCATGGCCGTATCGGTCTCCGGCCCGGAGGCCCGAGTAAGCTGGGACTTCGTGGACCGGGCCGCGCCTATCGTCCAAAAGTGCGCCAACGTCCTCGCCACCGACCTCAACAACCAGAGCTGAGGGCGCCAGAAGGCGAACGAGGGGCCGTGGCGATCACGGCCCCTCGTTCGTTACGCCCGTCGGGTCTGCCTGTCCGGCCTCCCCGTCTCAGACCTGATCATCAGGTCTGCTGGTCGAAGCCGAGCTTGCGCAGCTGCTTGGGGTCGCGCTGCCAGTTGTTGGCCACCCGCACCCGCAGGTCCAGGAAGACCCGCTGACCCAGCAGGCCCTCGATCTGCTTGCGGGCCCGCGAACCCACGTCGCGCAGGCGCGAACCCTTGGAACCGATCACGATCGCCTTCTGGCTGGGGCGCTCCACGTACAGCGAGGCGTAGATGTCCACCAGCTCCTTGCCGGGCTTGGTGTTCTCGCGTTCGTACATCTCGTCCACCACCACGGCGATGGAGTGCGGGAGCTCGTCCCGGACACCCTCCAAGGCGGCCTCGCGCACCAGCTCGGCCACGAGCATCTCGTCGGGCTCGTCGGTGAGGTCGCCGTCCGGGTAGAGCGGCGGCCCCTCGGGCAGGTGGGAGCTGAGCACCTCGCCGACCGTGTCCAGCTGGTACTCGCCGCGCGCGGACACCGGCACGATGTCGGCCCAGTCGCCCAGCTCGTTCACGGCCATCAGGTGCTCGCCGACGGCCCCCTTGTCCACCAGGTCGGTCTTGGTCACCAGGGCGACCACGGGCGTGCTCGTCTGCTCGGCGAGCTCTTGGGCGATGTAGGTGTCACCGCGTCCGATCGGCTCGTTGGCGGGCAGACAGAACGCGATCACGTCCACCTCGACCAACGTGGACCGGACCAGCGAGTCCAGCCGCTCGCCCAGCAGGGTGCGCGGCTTGTGCAGACCGGGCGTGTCCACGATGATCAGCTGCGCCTCCGGGCGGTGCACGATCCCGCGCACCGTCCGCCGCGTGGTCTGGGGCCGGTTGCTGGTGATCGCCACCTTCTGCCCGACCAACGCGTTCATCAGGGTGGACTTGCCCACGTTCGGGCGGCCCACGAAGCACGCGAAACCGCTCCGGAAGCCCTCCGGGTAGGAGGGCATCTGCAGCGGGACGCGGAGCTTCTCGAGGTCGAGGTCGTTCATGGATCCTTCTTAGCGCCGGGTGATGCTCGCGGGCACCCCGTCAGGGGCGGCGATCACCACCACCTGGGTCTTCAGGTCGTCCGCCACCGCGCGGTCGTCCTCGGTCAGCTCCTTGGCCTCGGTGACGACCACCGCCGCTTCCAAAGCCGCGGCCTCGCTGGAGACCGCCGCGGCCACGGCGGCCTGGAGCGCGGTGAGGCGGAGCGAGGGCAGCGACACCGTGGTGGCGACGTACGTGCGCCCGGTCTCGTCGCGCACCGCGGCCCCCTCAGCGGTCGCGTTCCGGGCCCGGGAGGCCCGCGCGAGCGTGATGAGCTTGCCGTCCTCGGGGCCGAGCCCCGTCGTGTCCGTCACTGGTCCGTGCTCCTTACGTGCTTGTCCGAACCCTGGTCCTCCGGTTCGGCGGGCAGTCGCTCCACCAGCACCGTCGTCATCCGGTTGCGGCGGCTGCTCTTGCCCTCCAGGGTGAGCCTGAGTCCAGCGTATTCCGCCTGGGCACCCCCGGCGGGGACCCGCCCCAGGACGTACGCCACCAGACCGCCCACGGTCTCCACGTCGGACACCTCGAGGTCGCGGTCCGGGAAGAGCTCGGCGAGCTCGTTCAGCGGCAGCCTCGCGGTCACCCGCACCCGCTCTGAGTCCAGCCAGTCCACCGGCGCGATCTCGTGATCGTACTCGTCGGTGATCTCACCGACGATCTCCTCCACGATGTCCTCCAGCGTGACCAGGCCCGCGGTGCCGCCGTACTCGTCGATCGCCACCGCCACGTGGTTGCGCTGCTTCTGCATCTCGCGCAGTAGCTCGTCGATCGGCTTGGTGTCCGGCACATAGGTGGCCCGGCGCATCACGCCGCCCGCGGTCAGCGGTACGTTCTCAGCTCCCCCAGCGGTCGCCGCCCAGCGGTCGCGCAGCCGCTCCACCAAATCCTTGAGGTAGACGATGCCGACCACGTCGTCCTCGCCCTCGCCGGTCACCGGGATACGCGAGTACCCGCTACCCATAGCGATCGTGAACACCTCGTCGGCGTCCGCGTCACGGCTGGTGAAGACGATGTCGGGCCGGGGCACCATCACCTCGCGCACGGAAGTGTCGTCGAGCTTGAACACCGAGTGGATCATCTCGCGTTCCTCGGGGTCGATCACGTCCCCCTGCTCGGCCAGGTCCACGAGCTGGCGCAGCTCCACCTCGGTGCTGAACGGCCCTTCCCGGTCGCCCTTCCCTCGCGGGGTGAGCGCCCTCCCCGCGCCGACGAGCAGTCGCGCGGCGGGGCCCAGCACCACCTGGACCGGGTACACCGTCCTGGAGCTGGCCCGGGCGATCGGACCGGCGAACTGGCGGCCGAGGATCCGCGGCGTGACGGCGATCAGGACGCACTCCACCACGATCATCGCCGCCGCGGTCAGCAGCAGCGCGGGCCAGCCCAGCCCGAGCAGGAAGACCATGCCGACGGCCGCGGCCAGGACCGCGCAGACCTCGCACACCACACGGAGGAACAGCAGCATGTTCAGGTGGGGCGTGGGATTGGCGGCGACCCGGTCCCAAGCCGCACTGGCCTTGGCGGCCCGCTTCCCGTTGGTGGCTTCCATCCCCAACGACAGCACACGGGTGACGGCGACCTCGGCAGCCACCAGGAACCCGGCCACCGCGGTGAGACCGAGAGCGACCAGGAAAGATACTGCCCATTCGACGGGCTCCCCCGTGGTCAGCGGGGCGAGGTCGGGCCAGAGCGACGCGCTCATCAGGCGCTCTCGTCCCCTTCGGCCGTGTTCGCACCGGGGGCGTCCCGCTCGCGCCAAGCGGCGAGGATCTCACCCTGGAGACCGAACATCTCCTTGTGCTCGTCGGGCTCGGCGTGGTCGTAGCCGAGCAGGTGCAGGATGCCGTGCGTGCACAGCAGGTCGATCTCGGCTTCGGTCCCGTGACCGGCCTTCTCGCCCTGGCGTTCGGCCACCTGCGGGCAGATGATCACGTCGCCGAGCACACCCGGGTCGCTCGTGCGGCCGGGACCTCCCGGGCGCAGCTCGTCCATGGGGAACGACAGCACGTCAGTGGGCCCGGGCTCGTCCATCCAGCGCACGTGGAGGTCGGTCATGGGTCCTTCGTCCACCAACACGACGGACAGCTCGGCCAACGGGTGCACGCGCATGGCGTCGAGCACGTGCCGGGCCAGTCGGGAGAGCCGCTCTTCGTCCACGGTGGAGACGCCGGACTCGTTGGCGACGTCGATACTCATCGGTTGCGGATGCCTCACTTGGATCGGTGGTGGTCGGCGGTGCCGCCGGCGCCGGGCACCCGAACGGGGCCGGGTGGCCGTACCGACAGCGGTGGGCCCGCACGAGGCGGACCCACCGCTGTCGGTGTCACTACGTACTACTTCTCAGTCTGCCCGCTGTTCGGGGCCGTCGGCGCCGCCACCGCCGTCCTTCGGGGTGTCGTCGCCGCGGCGACGTCCCTTCCGGGGCCGCGCGCGCACGCCGTCTCCGTTGCTCCGATCGCCCTGAGCGGCGTCGTAGCGGCCGTAGGCGTCGACGATCTGCCCCACCAGCTTGTGCCGGACCACGTCGTCACTGGTCAGTCGGCAGAAGGCGATGTCGTCGATATCACCCAGGATGCTCTCGATCGTGCGGAGTCCGCTGGTCGTCCCGCCGGGAAGGTCCACCTGGGTGACGTCGCCGGTGACCACGATCTTCGACCCGAACCCGAGCCTGGTGAGGAACATCTTCATCTGTTCGGGCGAGGTGTTCTGCGCCTCGTCCAGGATGATGAAGGAGTCATTGATCGTACGGCCCCGCATATACGCCAGAGGTGCCACCTCGATGGTCCCGGCTGCCATCAGCTTGGGGATGGAGTCCGGGTCGAGCATGTCGTGCAGGGCGTCGTAGAGGGGGCGCAGATAGGGGTCGATCTTGTCGTAGAGGCTGCCGGGCAGGAAACCCAGCCGCTCACCGGCCTCGACCGCGGGGCGGGTGAGGATGATCCGGTTGACTTCCTTGTCCTGCAGTGCCTTGACCGCCTTGGCCATGGCCAGGTAAGTCTTGCCGGTTCCAGCAGGGCCGATGCCGAAGACCACGGTGCGCCGGTCGATGATGTCGACGTAGCGCTTCTGGTTCACCGTCTTGGGGCGGATCGTCTTGCCCCGGTTGGACAGGATGTTGGTGGTCAGCACGTCGGCGGGGCGTTCGCCCTCGGGAGCGCTGAGCATGTGGACCATGCGTTCGATGGTGTCCGGGGTGACGTGGGTTCCGCTCTTGGCGAGCTCGATCAGCTCTTCCACGAGGCGGACGACGACGGCCGTCTCCTCAGGTGTGCCGCTGATGGTGAACTCGTTGCCTCGGACGTGGATGTCGCTCTTGAAGGACCGCTCCAACGCCCTGAGGAGCTCGTCCCCCGAGCCCAGCAGGCTGATCATCGTGTGGTCGTCCGGCACCACGACCTTGACCTGGCTGTCCGGGCCCGCGTGCGTGTGAGTTGACTCGGCCATGATGTGGCCTTGCGGCCGCTGTCCCTACCTTTCGGTCGCGGCCCCGGCTCCGGTGCGCGGGGCTTCTCGCGGACGGGCCGCACACCGTACCCGGCGGGTCTCCACGGGTGCGTGGGACACCCGAAGTTGCCGGTGGGGCCCGTCCACGAGTCTACCAACGCGGGCCCGGCGAACTCGATTCCTTATTCGCCGGGCTGAACGAGCAACCGCGGTCCCCGGACCGGCCGTCATGCGGGGCCGACCGTGACGCGGGGCCGACCCCGAGCCCGGAAACGGTGGTTAGCCGGGGGGCCAGTTCAGCCCGCGCCCGCCGAGCACGTGCGCGTGGAGGTGGAAGACGGTCTGTCCGGCGCTGGCGCCGGTGTTGAAGACCAACCGGTACCCGGAGTCCGCCAGGCCCTCGGACTTGGCCACTTCGTGGGCTTCCCTGACCACGGTGTCCATGAGCCCGCTGTCGTCGGCGGCCGCCGACGCGGCGTCGGGGTGGTGGTCGCGCGGGATGACCAGGACGTGCGTGGGCGCCTGGGGGTTGATGTCGCGGAAGGCGACCGTGCGCTCCCCCTCGCGGACGATCTCCGCGGGCACCTCCCCCTTGACGATCTTGCAGAAAAGGCAGTCGGGATCGACCATCGCTCACCTTCCGTCTTCCGTCTCGCGGCCCAGCGGAACCGCTCTGGGCATGTCGGGGACCATGATGCCGCAGGTGGCCGCGGAGGGAGACGGGGACCGTGGTGCCGCGGGTGTCCGCAGAGAGGGAAGAGACAGAAGAGATGAACCCTCAACCTTTCCGCAACGGATCCGATCAGGGTTCCCCACCGTCAGGGAGCCCAGGCACGATAGGCTTTTCATCCGTGCGCGTCAGACCATCGGCGGCGTCCGCTGATTGGCCAGATCCGGCGTGTTCGGATTGAAAGGCACGTCTACCTGGAAAAGAAGAGGTATGCCCTTTCGTAAACCCCGCGACAAGGGTGTGCGTCGAACTGATGTGACGACAGAAACCTTGGTGGCCGGGGCCACCACGGCGCCACTCTCGGTCGAGTGGGACGCTGACCACGCCGTGACGGAGCTCTATCGGGAGCACTACCGTCCGCTCGTTCGTCTTGCCGCCCTGCTCGTCCGGGACCACGCGACCGCGGAGGAAGTCGTCCAGGACGCCTTCGTGGCCATGCACGGAGCCTGGCGCCGACTCAGGGATCCGAACAAGGCACTGTCCTACCTCCGGCAGGCGGTAGTGAACAAGGCCAGGTCGGTGCTGCGCCACCGGGCGGTCGTGGAGAAGCACGCGCCGAAGGCCCTGCCCGACGCGCCCAGCGCCGAACACGGCGCCATGAACCTTCTGGAACGCGAGGCCGTCATCGGGGCCCTGCGTAAGCTACCCACCCGTCAGCGAGAGGCCATCGTGCTCCGGTACTACGGCGACCTGTCCGAAGCACAGATCGCGGACGCCATGGGCATTAGCCGAGGCGCAGTCAAGAGCCACACATCGCGTGGCATCACCGCCCTCCGCTCTGTACTGGAGCACAAGTCATGAGCAGCCCCAACGACCGAAACGATCTCGAGTTCGAGAGCCAGCTCCGCCAGGTACTCAAGGCGGAGGCCGACGATGTTACGCCTTCCGCTGAGGGGCTCAACCTCATCCGGGAACGCACCGAGCGCCATCGAGGCTCGGCCTGGTTCGGACTGTCGTGGCTACGTCCCGCGACAGCCGTGGCGGCAGCGGTCCTGATCGCCGCCTCAGTGATCATGTCGAGCCCGCAGGTACGCGACCAGGTGATGGACATCGTCCCGGCCGGCGCTGACCGTGAGGGAGCACCTCCGCAGGCAGATCAGGACACGGACAGCGACGTGGCGGCCCCCACCCCCACCACGGACTCGGCCAGCGGCACCTCCGTGCCGGAGGAAGAGCACGCCGAGCCGGACCCGGAGAGCTCACCCACCTACGACGAGGACGACGCCTCGGAGGACGAGGGTGTCGAGTCCGCCGGCTCGTGCCCGCCCGAGGACGACGTCACGCCCACGGGGACCCGCGGACCGGACGAGAACGACGAGGACGAGCGGGAGTCCACCGACACCGAGGCCGCGGACTGCGACCCCGCGGAGGAACCGACCGACGAGCCCACCGACGGCGACGACCCCGGCGACGGAAACGGCGGCAACGGAGACGACCCCGGTAACGGTGACGACCCCGGTAACGGCAATGACGACCCCGGTAACGGCAACGGCGGCGGTTCGGGCGGCAACGGCGGCGATGAGAACGGCGCCAGCACCGAGTGATCCGGACCCGGCGAACGTGGAGAGGGGCCCGCGCGGAGATCGCGCGGGCCCCTCTCCACGTTCCGTCCTGTCAGCCCGGACGGCTCTACAGACGGCTCCACCGGGTGCCCGGTTCCTACCAGCGCCCGGTTCTGGACTGGAGCACCGACAGAGCGGCCACCCCGGCGGTGGAGGTGCGCAGGACCGACGGTCCCAGCAGGCCCCTGACCGCCCCGGCATCGTCGAAGGCCGCCAACTCGGCCTCGGAGACGCCGCCCTCGGGGCCCACCACCAGGACGATGTCCGCGCCGTCGGCCGAGGGCAGGGGCACCTCTGACAGCCGCTGGGCCCCCTGCTCGTGGAGCACCACGGCCAGGTCCGCCTCGGCGAGCAGTGCCGCCACACCCTTGCGGTCGAGCGGCTCGGTGACTTCGGGCATCCGCGCACGGCGGGCCTGCTTGGCTGCTTCCCGAGTACCGGACCGCCACTTGAGCAGCGCCTTGGCCCCGCGGTCGCCGCGCCACTGGGTGACGCAGCGCTCGGCGGACCAGGGGACGACGACGTCGACCCCCGCCTCGGTCATCATCTCCACCGCGAGTTCCCCCCGGTCCCGCTTGGGCAGAGCCTGAACGACGGTGATCCGGGGGTTCGGCTCCGGTTCCACCCAGCGCTCCACCACATGGCAGACCAGGGTGTCCTTGCCGACGACCTCGGCTACCTCGCAGCGCACACGCTGGCCGAGACCGTCGCAGAGGTCGACGGTCTCGCCAGCACGGACTCGACGGACCGCGGCGGCATGCCGCCCCTCCGGCCCGTCGAGTCTGATCGGGTCACCCGCCAGGACGGCGGTCTCGACCAGGAAGACCGGTGGGGTCACTTGGCGCCGAAGGCGTCACGGATCTTGGAGAAGAACCCGCCGTGCCCGGGACTGAAACGGCCCGGGTTCTGGTCCTCCCCGCGCAGCTCCGCGAACTTGCGCAGCAGGGCCTCCTGCTCCTCGTCCAGCTTGCCCGGGGTCTCCACGTCGACGCGGATGCGCAGGTCGCCGCGGCCGCCGCCGTCCAGGTGGGTGACGCCCTTGCCCGGCAGGTTGATGACGTGGCCCGAGTTGGTACCCGGACGCAGGTCGATGTTCTCGGTGCCGTCGAGAGTGTCGAAGGCGAAGGAGGCGCCCAGGGCCGCCGCCGTCATCGGGACGGTGATGGTGCAGTGCAGGTCGTCACCGCGGCGCTCGAACGTCGGGTGGGCCTTCTGCACGACCTCGAGGATGATGTCGCCGCGCGGCCCGCCGTTGGGGCCGACCTCGCCCTCGCCCGCGAGCTGGATGCGGGTGCCGTCGTCGACACCGGCGGGGATCTTGACGGTACGGGTCACCTTCTCCCGCACCCGGCCCTCGCCCGCGCAGTCGCCGCAGGGATTGGTGATGACCGAACCCTGCCCCGAGCACTGCGGGCAGGGGCGCGAGGTCATGACCTGGCCGAGGAAGGAGCGCGTGACCTGGGATACCTCTCCCTGGCCGTGGCACATGTCACAGGTGCTGCGGTGCGAACCGGCCGCCGTGCCCTCGCCCTGACAGGTGTCGCACAGGACAGCCGTGGGGAAGGTGATCTCCTTGCTCACACCGAACGCGGTCTCGACGAGGTCGAGCTCGATGCGGATCTTGATGCTGCGTCCGCGCCGAACCCGCTCCCGCGGCCCGCGGCCGCCGGGCTGGCCCCCGCCGAAGAAGGCGTTCATGATGTCGTCGAAGGCGAACCCGCCCGCGCCGCCGAACCCGCCGGCGCCGCCACCGCCTCCGCCGGGGGCGAAGGGGTCGTGGCCCATATCGAACATCCGACGCTTGTTCTCGTCGGAGAGGACCTCGTAAGCCTGGGTCACTTCCTTGAAGCGATCCTGGGTGGCGGGGTCCGGGTTGATGTCCGGATGCAGCTCGCGCGCGAGCCGCCGGTACGCCTTCTTGATCTCGTCCTTGGACGCGTCGCGACGCACCCCGAGAACCTGGTAATAGTCTCTGGCCACTGAGTTACTGTCCTGCCAAAATCTGTCCGACATACCGAGCCACCGCACGGACGGCGCCCATTGTCCCTGGGTAGTCCATACGGGTGGGTCCCACCACACCGATCTTGGCCAGCGACTGGTTTCCCACACCGTAGTCGGCCGACACGATGGAAGTGGACCGAAGGCCCTCGTGGAAGTTCTCCGCGCCGATGCGCACGGTGAGCATCGAGGGGTCCTTCGCCTCACCGAGCAAACGGATGAGGACCATGTTCTCTTCCAGTGCTTCGAGCACCTCGCGCAGACTGGCTGCGAAGTCGACGGCCGCGAGGTTGGCGGTGCCCGCCAGGACGATCTTCTCCTCGTGCCGTTCGACGAGGCTCTCCAGCAGAACCGAGAGGACCGCGACCGCCACCGGGCGGTCCTCCGGTGCGACGTGGGCGGGCAGGTCTTCCACCGCGTCCGGTACGTCGCCGAGGTGCCGTCCGGCTATGGCCCGATTGAGCATGGTGCGCAGGTCGTTGACCACGGTTTCGCTGACGGATCCCAGCCCGTCGATGACGCGCTGTTCGACCCGTCCGGTATTGGTGATGACGACCATCATGATGCGCTGGCCGCCAAGCGGCACGAGTTCCACGTGCTGGACCGAAGACCGGGTCAGCGACGGGTACTGGACGATCGCGACCTGCCGGGTGAGCTGCGCGAGCAGCCGCACCGTGCGGGCGACGATCTCGTCGAGGTCCACCGCGCCGCCGAGGAAGGACTCGATGGCGCGCCGTTCCGCGGCGGAGAGTGGCTTGACCGAGGAGAGCCGGTCGACGAAGAGCCGGTAGCCCTTGTCGGTGGGTACCCGCCCCGCACTGGTGTGCGGCTGGGCGATGTACCCGTCCTCCTCCAAGGCGACCATGTCGTTGCGGATGGTCGCCGAGGAGACACCGAGGGGGTGCCGGTCCGCCAAGGCCCTGGAACCAACCGGTTCGTTGGTGTTGACGAAGTCCTCGACGACGGCACGCAGGACCGCGAGCTTGCGCTCATCCAGCAACTCGCCACCTCCTGGCACTCCATGGTCCTTAGTGCTAATTCTATGCCCGGCCGCAAACCCGCACGGCTACCCGCGGGTAGTAACAAGCCCTGGTCTCCGGTTTCTTCCCGCGCGATCGGCGACGTGCGCCACCCGCCGACGGCGATCCCGAACACACCACCAGTAGACTGCACCACCGTGGCTACCAAGGGAACCGGCCGCTACGGCCGCGACGTTCTGGCTGGAGACTGGCGGCGACCGAAGAAGGGCGCTGTACGCGAGATACCCCTCAGTCGTGACCTCGTCGTCGAGGACGCCGACGAGACCTTCTGCGGTGCCGTGGTGTCCTGGGACAAGGCCACGGTGACCCTGGAGGACCGGAGCGGCCGCAAGAGGGTGTTCGACCTCGGCCCCGCCGCGTTCCTGGAGGACGGGAAGCCGGTGACGCTGGTGCGCCCGACCGCCGCGCCCCAAGGCCCGATGCGCAGCGCCTCCGGATCGATCGCCGTGACCGACGCGCGGGCGCGCACCGCCCGGGAGAGCCGGATCTACGTGGAGGGCGCCCACGACGCCGAACTGGTCGAGAAGGTCTGGGGCCACGACCTGCGGGTGGAAGGGGTGGCCGTCGAGTTCCTGGAGGGGGTCGACGACCTTCCATCGGTGGTGGCGGAGTTCTCCCCCGGCCCGGGGCGCAGGCTGGGGGTGCTGGTGGACCATCTGGTGCCCGGTTCCAAGGAGAGCAGGATCGCGGAGCAGGTCCGGGGCGACGACGTACTCGTGGTCGGACACCCCTATGTGGACGTGTGGCAGGCGGTGCGGCCGGACGCGGTGGGGATCCGGGCGTGGCCCGAGGTCCCGCGCGGCCTCCCGTGGAAGGAGGGGGTCGTCGACGCCCTGGGGTGGCGGATGGAGACGGGTGAGGCCTGGCGCCGGATCCTGGGTTCGGTCCGCGGCTACGGGGACCTCGAACCCTCGCTGCTGGGGCGCGTCGAGGAGCTCATCGACTTCGTCACGGGACCGCACCCCGCGGAAGACTAGGATTACCCCACCACGTCGTCTGACGACGCTTCGGACATTCGTGGTCATCGGTACAGCCTGGTAGCCCGGGAAACAGAACAAGCGTCCCTCAACAGCGGAGCTTAGGAAGAGCATGAGCGAGACCCCGTCGAACCCTCCGTCCCCGGACGACCCGCAGGGGCACCAGCCGCCGAGCCCGCCGCCCCACCCCGAGCAGCAGCCGCCGCAGTCTCCGCCGCCCGAACAGCAGCAGTACGGCCAGCCGCCCTACGGCCAGGAGTACGGGCAGCAGGGATACGGTCAGCCCGGTTACGCCCAACCGTCCGGCGGCCAGCAGGGGCACCCCCCGCAGCAGCCCCCGTACCAGGCGCCGCCGCAACAGCCCCCGCAGCAGGCGCCGCCGCAACAGCCCCCGCAGCAGGCGCCGCCGCAACAGCCCCCGCAGCAGGCGCCGCAGCAGCAGCCCTACGGACAGCAGTACGGCCAGCCCGGTTACGCCCAACCGTCCGGCGGCCAGCCCGGCTACCCGCAACAGCCACAACCCCAGCAGCCCTATGGCCAGGGCGGTCAGCCCGGATGGGGGCAGCAGTCCGGTGGCCAGCCACCGCAGCAGCCCTACGGACAGCAGTACGGCCAGCCCGGTTACGCCCAACCGTCCGGCGGCCAGCCCGGCTACCCGCAACAGCCCCCGCAGCAGGCACCGCCGCAGCAGCCCTACGGACAGCCTCAGCAGCCCCAGTACCAGGTCGCGGAGCAGCAGCCCCCCGGCTACGCCCAGCCCGGCGCCTACGGGCAGCCGCAGGCCCAGCAGCCCGCTCAGGACGGTGGCAACGACATCCTGGTCGCGATGCTCGCCCACCTGTCCGGGTTCGTCATCGCTTTCCTGGGGTGGCTCCCGCCGCTGGCGGTCTACTTCGCCAAGCGCAACCAGTCGCCGTTCATCCGCCACCACGCCTCCGAAGCGGCCAACTTCCAGATCACGCTGCTGATCCCGTACGTTCTGGCTGGCATCACCTTCGTCGGTCTGGGTATCGTCTTCCCGAACCTGATCTGGATCGGGTCCCTGCTCATCGCACTAGTGTGGATCGTCGCGATCGTCTTCGGGGTCATGGGAGCCTCCGGCGCCAACAAGGGTGCTTGGTACCGCTACCCGGTGAGCATCCGACTCCTGAAGTAGAACAAGCTCCCGCACACCAAGGAACTCTCATGTCCTATCCGAACACCCCGCCCCCGGAGGACCCCTACGGCCAAGGCGGCCAGTACCCCGGCCAGGGCGGCTCCGGCGGTTACCCGCCGCAGCCCGGCCCGTACGACGGGGGGCAGCAGCCCGGCTATCCGCCGCCCGGCACCGGCGGTTACCCGCCGCCCGGTGACCCGCAGCAGGGCGGTTACCCGCCACAGGGGTACCCCCAGCAAGGCGGTTACCCGCCCCAAGGAGATCCGTACCAGGGCGGTTACCCGCCGCCCGGCAGCTACCCTCCGCCCGGCCCGGGTGGCTACCCCGGCCAGCAGGGCGGGTACGCACCGCCCCCGGGCTACGGCGACTCCTCGGCCGTCACCGGCCAGGCCAACCAGGAGGAGCGGACCTTCGCGCTGCTCACCCACCTGAGCGGCATCATCCTGGGCTTCGTCGTCCCGCTGGTCATGTACCTGATCAAGAAGGACGAGTCGCCCTTCCTGCGGGACCAGGCGGCCCAGGCGCTGAACTTCCAGCTCCTGCTGCTGATCGGCTACGTCATCGCGATCCCGCTGTCGTTCATCTTCATCGGCACGATCCTGAGCTTCGCGTTGTGGGTGTGCGCCATCGTGTTCGGCATCATGGGCGGCATGGCCAGCAACCGCGGCGAGTGGTACCGCTACCCGGTAGACGTCGGCTGGGTCAAGTAGACCCGTCAGTACCACCCGTGGGGCCCGGCAACGCCGGGCCCCACGTCGTGTTCGGGGCCCGGCCGTTCCGCCCTCAGGTGAGGTCGCGGACCACCGCGTCCGCGAGCAGGCGGCCCCGCCGGGTCAGCGCGGCGCGCCCCTCGGCGTGCGCCCGCTCGTCCAGAAGGCCCTCCCCCACCAGGCGCTGGGCGGCCGCCAGTCCCCGGGTGTCCAGCAACTCCAGGGGGCAGCCCTCTTCCACGCGCACTTCGAGCAGGATCCGTTCGAACCTGCGCTCGGCGCCGGTGAGGACCTCGCGGGCCTGGGCCGGGCTGTCGCCGCCGGCCAGGCGAGCCGCGTACGCGGCGGGGTGCTTGACGTTCCACCAGCGGGTTCCGCCGACGTGGCTGTGCGCGCCCGGACCGATGCCCCACCAGTGGCCGCCGGTCCAGTAGAGCGAGTTGTGCGCGCTGCGGCCCTCCGCGGTGCGCGCCCAGTTGGACACCTCATACGGCGTGTAACCGGCCTTGGCCAAGGCCTCGTCGGCCATGAGGTAGCGGTCGGCCATGGCGTCGTCGTCCGGCTCGGTGAGTTCGCCCCGCCGGACCCGGGCGGCCAGCCGGGTTCCCTCCTCGACGATCAGCGAGTAGGCGGACAGATGGTCCGGGCCTGCCCCGATCGCGGCCTCGAGGGAGGCCGCCCAGTCCTCGTCGCTCTCCCCGGGGGTGCCGTAGATGAGGTCGAGGTTGACGTGCTCGAAACCCGCGTCTCGGGCCCAGGCCACGCACTGTTCGGGGCGGCCCGGGGTGTGCCCGCGCTCCAAGGTCCGCAGGACGTGGGGCTGCGCGCTCTGCATGCCGAAGGACACCCGCGTGAACCCGGCCGCGCGCAGGCGGCGCAGGTAGTCGGGGTCGACCGTCTCGGGGTTGGCCTCCGTGGTGATCTCGACGTCGTCGGTGAAGCCGAAGCGCTCGCGGATCGCGGTGAGGAGTCGGCCGAGGTCCTCCGCCGACAGGAGGGTGGGTGTGCCGCCGCCGACGAACACGGTACTGACGGGCGGCCGGTCCCCGGCCAGCACCCGGTCGGCCAGCTCGACCTCGGCGGCCGCCTGGCCCGCGTAGGTCTGGCGGGAGGCCGTGGCGGTGCCGTCCCGGGAGACGAGCTCGTCGGCGGTGTAGGTGTTGAAGTCGCAGTAGCCGCACCGGGTGACGCAGAAGGGCACGTGGACATAGAACCCGAGCGGGCGCTCACCGAGCTGGGCGAGCGAGGCTGCGGGAAGGTCCCCGGTCCGGGGCACGGGTTCGCCGTCGAGGGCTACGGATGGCATACCTCCAGTGTCGCCGACACTGCGGCGTGCCCGGCACGGCGGCGAGCCTGGGAACTGGCTGGGACCGGCCGCAGAGGAGCCAGTGTGTCCCGGGGCTCCCAACCCCGAGAGTTGCGACACACGTGCCCAGGCCAGAGCCTCGAAGCGCGGCTCTGATCTGGCCCTTCGCCGAACTCCCCTTGGGGCAGGGCCTTTCGGCCTCCTGGGAGCGGTACCACGGGACCTCGTTCCCGGCCTCTCACCAGGATTGTCTGGAGGTGGCCACTACACACCGGCGAAAGGGCACACGATGTCCGACAACACGACCACCCACCGAACCGCGTCGGCCGAGAACCGGTCACTCATCGGTTCCCCCGCGGCCCGCTACGTCTTCGCCGCCACCCGCCTCTCCATCGGCTGGGTCTTCCTGTGGGCCTTCTTCGACAAGCTGCTGGGGCTGGGCTTCGCCACCCCGACGGAGGCCTCCTGGCTCAACGGGGGAAGCCCGACGGAGGGCTTCCTGTCCAACGCCACCGGACCCTTCGCCGGGGCGTTCGGCTCTATCGCCGGAACGTTCTGGGCGGACCCGCTGTTCATGGTGGGGCTGCTGGCGATCGGCGCGGCCCTGATGCTCGGTGTCGGCGAACGGATCGCCGCTGCCTCGGGTGCGCTGATGATGATCCTGATGTGGGCTGCGGTACTGCCTCTGGACAACAACCCGTTCATGGACGACCACATCGTCTACGCCCTGGTCTTGGTGGGTCTGGCGCTGGTGCGCTCCGGCGACACCCTGGGCCTGGGCCACTGGTGGGGCTCGACGGCACCGGTGAAGAGGTTCCCCCTCCTGCGATGAGGCCGCAGGGGGAACGGGGGCGCGTGCGCGCGGCACGCGCCCCCTCCGCGTGTGCGGGGGGCAGCGGGGTGCAGAGGGTGGGAGCAGGGCCCGTGTTCGGGAGTCTGGCCGATGGGTGGGGATCAGAGCCGGTGGGTCGGGGTCAGAGCCCGTGGGCGGCGTTCTCCGGGTCGCGGCGCAGCGGGGAGGGTGCGTCGAGACGGGCCTCGGGCACCACAGCGGACGGGGCGGCCGCGGTCGAGCCCCGGACGACCAGCTCCGGGTCGAAGACGTACTCGGCGTGCGAGACGGGGTGCCCGGCGATCTCGTCGCACAGGGCCCGCACGGCGGCCATGGCCATCGGGGTGATGGGCTGGCGGACGGTGGTGAGCGGCGGATCGGTGAAGGCGATGAGCTGGGAGTCGTCGTAGCCGACCACGGAGAAGTCCTGGGGTACGCGCAGGCCGCGCTGGCGGGCCGCTCGGATGGCGCCGAGGGCCATGATGTCGGACCCGCAGACCATGGCGGTGACCCCGCGCTCGATGAGGCGCGTGGCGGCGGCGTGTCCGCCCTCCACGCCGAACAGGGAGAGTTCGACGAGGCCGTCGGCGTCGAGGCCGTGCTCGGTGAGGGCCTGGTGGAACCCGTCGAGCTTGCGGCGGACCGGGACGTAGCGCTCGGGCCCGCTGGTGAAGCCGATGCGGGTGTGTCCGAGCGCCGCCAGGTGGTTGACGGCCAGGCGCCCGGCCTCGCGGTCGTCTGCGGAGATGAACGCGGCCGGGATCGACTCGGTGTAGCCGTTGACCAGCACGATCGGCAGGCGCCGGGAGACCAGGGCCTGGTAGCGCTCGTGCGAGGCGGAGGTGTCGGCGTGCTTGCCCGAGATGAAGAGGATGCCGGAGACGTTGCGCTCCAGCAGCAGTTCGACGTACTCGTCCTCCGATATCCCGCCCGGGGTCTGGGTGCAGAGCACCGGCGTGTAGCCGCGCTGGGCGAGCGCACCCTCGGCGGCCTGGGCGAACATCGGGAAGACCGGGTTGTCCAGCTCGGGGATCACCATGCCGACCAGGCCCGCTGAGCGCTGTCGCAACCGGGCGGGGCGTTCGTATCCCAACACGTCGAGGGCGGTCAGGACGGCTTTGCGGGTTTCGCTGCCGACTCCGGGTTTGTCGTTGAGCACCCGCGAGACGGTCGCCTCACTGACGCCTGCGTGCCGCGCGATGTCGGCAAGTCGTGGACCCATAAGGGCAACTCTAGTCGAGATCGTCGTCACACGGACGAAAGTTGGCGGTAATCTTGCGCAAGAACTTGCAGACGCGACAAGGAAGGACCCCCGCTGATGAAGCACGAGTCGCAATGGTGGCGTGAGGCCGCCATCTACCAGATCTACGTGCGTAGCTTCGCCGACTCCAACGGGGACGGGGAGGGCGACCTGACGGGGATCCGCGAGCGCCTCCCCCACCTCGCCGAACTCGGTGTGGACGCGATCTGGCTCACGCCCTTCTACGTTTCGCCCCTCGCCGACGGCGGTTACGACGTCGCCGACTACCGGGACGTGGACCCGCGATTCGGGACGCTCGAGGACTTCGACGCCCTCCTGGCCGCCGCCCACGATCTGGGCATCCGCGTGATCATCGACGTGGTCCCCAACCACTCCTCCTCCGCGCACCGCTGGTTCCGCGAGGCCGTGGCGGCCGAGCCGGGCAGCGCCGCCCGCTCCCGCTACATCTTCCGGGACGGCAAGGGCCCGGGCGGCGACGAGCCGCCCAACAACTGGAAGTCCATCTTCGGCGGCCCGGCCTGGACCCGCCTCAAGACCGCCGACGGCACACCCGAGCAGTGGTACCTGCACCTGTTCGACCCCGAGCAGCCCGACTTCGACTGGACCAACCAGGAGGTGCACGACGAGTTCGACGACGTCCTGCGCTTCTGGCTGGACCGGGGCGTCGACGGGTTCCGGATCGACGTCGCCCACGGCATGGTCAAGGACCCGGCCCTGCCGGACATCGACGACGGCGCCAAGGCCGACCTGCTCGACGGCAGCACGTCCCTGCCCTACTTCGACCAGGACGGCGTCCACGACATCTACCGCCGCTGGTCGGGCATTGCCGCGAGCTACCCGGGCAACCGGACACTGGTGGCCGAGGCCTGGGTGGAGGACGCCGAGCGGGTGGCGCGCTACCTGCGCCCGGACGAGCTGCACCAGGCGTTCAACTTCGAATACCTCACCGCTCCGTGGGACGCGGCGCGCCTGCGCACGGTGATCGACGGTTCCCTGGCGGCCAACGGTGCGGTGGGCGCGGCCACCACCTGGGTGCTCTCCAACCACGACGTCACCCGGCACGTCACCCGCTTCGGCGGCGGAGAGCAGGGGCTGCGCCGGGCGCGGGCCGCCACGCTGCTCATGCTCGGCCTGCCCGGTTCGGTCTACCTCTACCAGGGAGAGGAGCTGGGCCTTCCCGAGGTCACCGACCTGCCGGAGGACACACTCCAGGACCCGACCTGGGAGCGCTCGGGCCACACCGACCGCGGCCGTGACGGCTGCCGCGTCCCGCTTCCGTGGGAGGGCCAGACCGCCCCGTTCGGGTTCGGCCCCGAGGGCAGCACGCCGTGGCTTCCGGTACCCGACGAGTGGGCGGGCCTGTCCCGCGCCGCTCAGCGCGCGGTGGCGGGTTCGACCCTGGACCTGTACACCACCGCGCTCGGCCTGCGCCGTGACCTCGACGCCCTTGGCGACGGTTCCATGACCTGGCTCGACTCGCCCGAAGGCGTTCTGTACTTCGAGCGTGAGCCGGGTGTGCGGGTCGCGGTGAACACGACCGAGGCACCGGTGGAGTTGGCCGCCGGGCCGAACGCCTCCAGCGAGGTTCTGGTCGCGAGCGGCCCCGGAGCCGAACTCACCACGGACACGCTGTCCCTGCCCGCCGAGACCGCGGTGTGGCTGCGGGCGTAACACGCGTCCCTGACGCGGGCGCCGGGCTGACTCGATCCCCGGCGCCCGTGCACCACCCACCCCACCCCACCCCCTACCCCGTATCTCTCTTCCATCCGCGGGGCACACCCCACCCGCCCCCAGGCCCCGCCAGTCACGCTTGGAGACCATCGTGAGGTCCCTTCTTCCCCTGTGCGCGAGTGGGCTGGTGCTCGTCCTGACCGCCTGCTCGACCGCCGACGAACCCGTGGACAAGCGCTTCACCGAACCGCTCACCATCTGGGCCGACGAGGACCGCGCCCTGGCCATGCAGACCTTCGCCGAGGCCTTCACCCGCGGTTCCGACCGCGAGGTGGAGGTGATCGTGGTGGAGCACGAGGAGCTGCGCGCCAGTTTCCTGACCACGCACGCCAGCGGCATCGGCCCGGACATCCTCGTGGGCCCGCACGACTGGACCGGAGAGCTGGCGCTGGCCGAGGCCATCTCCCCGGTCGGCCTGTCCGAGGACGACGCCGACGCCTTCGCCCCCGGCGCTCTGGAGGCGGTCACCTACGACGGCGAGGTGTACGGCGTCCCCTACGCCACCGAGAACCTGGCGCTGTTCCGCAACACCGACCTCGTAGCGGACGAGCCGGGCTCCGTGGAGGACCTCGTGGAGGCCGGCACGGACCTGGTGGACTCCGGCACCGTCGACCAGGCGCTGAGCCTGCAGATGGGTGACGAGGGCGACGCATACCACATCCACCCGTTCTTCACCTCGGCCGGCGGATACCTGTTCGGCGAGGACGCCTCCGGCGACCCCGATCCCACGGACCTCGGGGTGGCGGCAGCGGAGTCGGTGGAGGCCTTCGAGCTCCTGGCCGAGCTCGGTGAGGACGGTTCGGGAGTACTCACCCGCAGCACGGACCCCGACAACGCGACCGACCTGTTCGCCTCCGGCGCGGCCCCGTTCCTGGTCAGCGGACCTTGGAGCGTACCGGCTGCGCAGGACGCGGAGCTGTCGTACGAGGTCAGCTCGATCCCTGGGTTCGCCGACGGCGACGCCGCGCGGTCCCTGCTCGGTGTGCAGACCTTCTTCATCGCCTCGGGCACCGAGGACCCGGACCTGGCCGCGGACTTCGCGGGGACCTTCGTCTCCGACCCCGAGTTCTCGGTGATCCTGCACGAGGCCGACCCCCGCGTGCCCGCCCTGGCGGACGCCCTGGAGGTGGTCGCCGAGCACGACCCGGACATGGACGCGTTCCAGCAGGCGGGTGAGGGCGGCCTGCCGATGCCCGCGATCCCGGAGATGGAGTCGGTGTGGAGCCCGTTCTCCCAGGCCACCGCAGATATCGTCGGCGGCGCCGACCCCTCCCAGGCGCTGGCCGAGGCGGAGCGGCAGATCATCGACGGCTTCGACGACTGAACTCCGCCCGTCTCGCTGGAGTGGGTGTTCCCCGGCCCCGCCTCTCGGGCAGTACGTCCGGGAGGCGGGCAAGACCGAGGGCGGCAGCCAGGGCAAGGCCGGGTCAAGGGCCGAACGAACACGGTTTTCTTGCTTTGGGTAGTCGCCCTGGAACCCTGGGTCAGGAATCACCCATCCGTTTCCAGGGTGTTTCCACATCTTTACCCCCAGGGACTGCAAAGCCTTTCAAAGACTGCAAGTTATTGCTAACGTCACATCACCAAGCATGCCCGCAACGGACCCGGGTCCTCCGGTGAACCGCATGCACGACCTTCAACAGGCCTCCCGGAAGGAAGACACCATGAGATCCCGCAGCGCTTCAGCGGTCGCCGGTATCGCCGCGATCGCGCTTATGGCGACCGCCTGCAACGGCGACAGCGACAACGGAGGCGACGAGGGCTCGGCCGAGGGCACGCTCGTCATCTGGTCCGACCCCGAACGGGCCGACGCCATCGAGGATTCGGCCGCCGAGTTCGCCGAGGCCAACGGCATCGAGGTCGACGTACAAAACGTCTCCTTCGACGACATCCAGGGCGACCTGGTCAACGCCCACCAGGCGGGCAACGCCCCCGACATCTTCATCGGTGCGCACGACTGGACCGGCAACCTCATGCGCAACGGCGCCGTCCAGCCCGTAGAGCTCCCGGCCGACCGCGCGGAAGCGCTCGACGAGACCGCCATCGACGCGATGTCGCTGGAGGGCCAGCTGCTGGGTGTGCCCTACGCCCAGGAGAACATCTTCCTGATGCGCAACACCGAGATGGCGCCCGACGCCCCCGAGACGTTCGAGGAGCTCGTCGAGGTCGGCACCGAACTCCAGGACGACGGCGAGGTCGACGAGGTCCTGGCCATGGCCGTGGACCAGGAGGGCGACCCGTTCCGGATGAACGCCCTCATGAGATCGGCCGGCGGTTACCTGTTCGGGCAGGACGGGGAAGGCGACTGGGACCCGGAGGACCTCGGGGTCGGCAGCGACGAAACCATCGAGGCGATGGAGACGATCGCCGAGTACGGCGAGGAAGGCGAGGGCGTACTCCGCCGCACCATCACCGTCGAGAACGAGGCCGCCCTCTTCACCGACGGCGAGGCCCCCTTCTTCGTGGCCGGCCCGTGGAACGTCGGTGACATCAACGCCTCCGACATCGACTACGAGATCAGCGCCATCCCCGGTTTCGAGGGCATGGACCCGGCCTCTCCCTACATCGGCTACCAGTCCTTCTTCGTCACCGAGGGCAGCGCCAACAGCGCCCTCGCCGAGGAGTTCGTGGTCAACCACGTCACCGACACCGACTTCATCCTGGACCTCTACGAGGCCGACCCCCGCACGCCCGTTCAGGTCGAGGCCCTGGAGAGCGTCTCCGAGGACGACCCCAACATCGCCGTGATGGCCGAGACCGCCGAGGCCGGCGTCGCCATGCCGAACATCCCCGAGATGGGTGAGACCTGGGAGCCGCTGGGCGTGGCCCAGGCCCAGATCATCGGCGGCGCGGACGCCCGCGAGTCGCTGGAGACCGCCCACGAGACCATCGCCGAGCGGATCGGCTCCGAGTAGTGGCAGTCAACCGAAATGGCGCGGGCGCCCCCGAGAAAGGGGCGTCCGCCCGTCCATCACTGCCGGGAGGACGTTTCTCCGGCAACGGCTCCCTCCTCGGCCAGCTGGTCAAGATCGGCCTCCTCGGGTTGTTCACCGGTTTGGGCATCTGGGCGATCCTGCCCCTGTACATGGCGGGGAACTGGTGGGGAATCGGCCTGGCGGTGGCCGTGATGGCCCTCGTCTACTGGGTCTACCTGTCGAAGCGCACCGTCCCGGCCAAGTACCTGGTCCCCGGCGTCCTGTTCCTGATGGCCTTCCAGATCTTCCCGGTGCTCTACACGATGAGCACGTCGATGACCAACATGAGCGACGGTCACCGGGGCGCCAAGGAACAGGCCATCGCCTCCATCGAGGCGTACTCGGTGGTCCGGGACGACGACTCCCCCGAGTACGTGCTCACCGTGGCCACCACCGGAGACCCCGAGACCGGTGACCTGGTCTTCCTGCTCACCGACTCCGAGGACAACGCCTACGCGGGCACCGAGGAAGGGGTGAGCGAGCTCCCCGGTGCCGACGTCGACCAAGCGGGCAAGGTCACCGACGCCTTCGGCTACACCATCCTCACGCCCAACGAGGTCAACGCCCGCAGCGACGACCTCCAGGCCTTCGCCGTGCCCACGGACGACGGGGCGGGGATCCGCTCCAGCGGCCTCTCCAGCGCCTTCGAGGGCAACGCGCAGCGCGTCTACGACGAGGCCTGCGACTGTGTGGAGGACATCGAGACCGGCGAGGTCTACTACGCGGACGACGATCGCGGCGCCTTCTACAACGAGGACGGCGAGCGCCTGCCCCAGGGCTGGCAGGTCGGGGTCGGCTTCGACAACTTCATGCGGTTCCTGATCGACCCGGCCTTCGCCGCCTCGTTCTTCGGCACCCTGGTCTGGAACATCGCCTTCGCCGCCTCGGTCACGTTCCTGGTGTTCGTGCTCGGCCTCGCGATCGCGCTCACCCTGCACGTACCGAAGATGCGCGGCAAGGTGGTGTACCGGATCCTGGTGGTCCTGCCGTACGCCATGAGCTCACTGGCCATGTACCTGCTGTGGCGGGACATGTTCAACGCGGACTTCGGCCTGTTCAACCGGATGCTCGGCTTGCAGGTCGACTGGCTGGGGGACGTGTGGGCGGCCCGCGCCGCGGTGGTCCTCGCCAACGTGTGGCTGGGCTATCCGTACATGTTCCTGGTCGCCACGGGTGCCCTCCAAGCCATCCCGCGCGAACTCGGACAGGCCGCCCAGCTGGACGGCGCGGGACCGTGGCAGGCGTTCCGGTACGTCACCCTGCCCCTGCTCATGGTCGCGATGGCGCCGATCCTCATCGCCACGTTCGCGTTCAACTTCAACAACTTCAACGCGGTGTGGCTCCTCACCCGAGGCGGGCCGTTCGGTGCGGAGGGCACCGGCGCCGGCGGCGCCACCGACCTGCTCATCACCTACACCTACCGGCTGGCGTTCAGTGAGGCCACGGCCCAGTACGGGTACGCGGCGGCGCTGTCCGTGATGATCTTCCTCATCGTCTCGGTCCTCTCGGTGGTCAGCCTGAGCAGGACCAAAGCCCTGCAGGAGGTGGACCGATGACCGGTACTGACGTCGCCGTGAGGCCCGTCTACCAGCGTTCCAGCGGGCTCAGGGCCAGCCTGTGGCTCACCCGCCTGGGGTGGCGGCACGCGGTCATGTGGGTTGCCGTGGCCTTCGCGGTCTTCCCCGTCCTGTTCGTCGTCTCCGCGGCGATCAACCCCGTCGGTACGCTCAGCAGTTCCCAGCTGATACCCACCGGGGCCAGCCTCGACAACGCCCGGGACCTGTTCCAGAACACCCCGTTCACCACCTGGTACTCGAACTCGTTGTTCTTCGCCCTGACCAACGCGGCCGTCACCGTGTTGCTCTCGGCACTGGCGGCGTACGCGTTCAGCCGGATGCGCTTCAAGGGGCGCAGGGTGGGCCTGATCGGGCTCCTGGTCATCCAGATGTTCCCGCAGTTCCTGGCGATCGTCGCCATCTATCTGATGTTCTCCAACATCGGGGACGTCTACCCGGCGCTCGGTTTCGACACCCGGTGGGGGCTGCTGCTCGTCTACCTCGGCGGGGCCCTGAGCATCAACACCTGGTTGATGAAGGGCTTCTTCGACACGGTGCCGAAGGAGCTCGACGAGTCGGCCCAGATGGACGGGGCCACGCACGCGCAGGTGTTCTTCCGCATCATGCTGCCGCTGGTCACCCCGGTGCTGGCGATCGTGGCGCTGCTGGTGTTCATCAGCACGATCAACGAGTTCCTGATGGCCAGCGTGTTCTTGCGGGACACCGGTTCCCAGACCCTGGGCTTGGGCCTGTACCAACTGGTGGACTCGCAGCGCAACGCCAACTTCGGGATGTTCGCGGTGGGTGCGCTGATGCTCTCCCTGCCCACGCTGATCGTGTTCTGGTTCCTCCAGCGCTACATCAGCGAGGGCCTGACCGCCGGGGCGGTCAAGGGCTAGCGGCTGGCAGGGTCCGAACAACCAAGGAGGGGCGCTCCCGTGCGGGGGCGCCCCTCCTTCGGCCGCTCCGGGGTCAGGCTCGGAACTACTTCTTCTTCTTGTCCTCGGCGCTGCCGCCGTCGGTGGACAGGGCGGAGATGAAGGCTTCCTGGGGCACCTCGACGCGGCCGACCATCTTCATGCGCTTCTTGCCCTCCTTCTGCTTCTCGAGCAGCTTGCGCTTACGGCTGATGTCGCCGCCGTAGCACTTGGAGAGCACGTCCTTGCGGATCGCGCGGATGTTCTCACGGGCGATGATCCGGGCCCCGATGGCGGCCTGGACCGGCACCTCGAACTGCTGCCTGGGGATGAGCTCACGCAGCTTCTTGGTCATCTCGACGCCGTACGCGTACGCCTTCTCCTTGTGGACGATCGCGGAGAAGGCGTCGACGGGCTCGCCCTGCAGGAGGATGTCGACCTTGACCAGGTCCGCCTCCTGCTCGCCGATGGGATCGTAGTCCAGGGAGGCGAAGCCCTTGGTGCGGGACTTGAGCGCGTCGAAGAAGTCGAAGACGATCTCGGCCATGGGGAGCGTGTACCGCATCTCCACGCGGTCCTCGGACAGGTAGTCCATGCCCTGGAGCTCGCCGCGGCGGTCCTGGCACAGCTCCATGATCTGGCCGATGTAGTCGGCGGGGCTGAGCAGGGTGGCCTTGACCATCGGTTCGTGGATCGAGTCGATCTTCCCGGTGGGGAACTCGCTGGGGTTGGTCACCACGTGCTCGGCGCCGTCCTCCATGTCCACGCGGTAGATCACGTTGGGCGCGGTCGAGATGAGCTCGAGGTTGAACTCGCGCTCGAGGCGTGCCCTGGTGATCTCCAGATGGAGCAGGCCGAGGAAGCCGCAGCGGAAACCGAAGCCCAGGGCCGCGGAGGTCTCCGGCTCGAACGCCAGGGAGGCGTCGTTGAGCTGGAGCTTCTCCAAGGCGTCGCGGAGCACCGGGTAGTCGGTGCCGTCGATCGGGTACAGGCCCGAGAACACCATGGGCTTGGGTTCCTGGTACCCGGGGAGCATCTCCTTGGCGGACTTGTTCAGGGTGGTGATGGTGTCACCGACCTTGGACTGGCGCACGTCCTTCACACCGGTGATGATGTAGCCGACCTCGCCCACGGCGAGACCCTTGCTCTTGGTCGGCTCCGGCGAGCTGACCCCGATCTCCAGGATCTCGTGTGAGGCCTTGGTGGACATCATCTGGATGCGCTCGCGGGGGCTGAGCTTGCCGTCCACGACCCGCACGTAGGTGACCACGCCGCGGTAGGTGTCGTAGACCGAGTCGAAGATCATCGCGCGGGCGGGGGCGTTCTCCTCGCCGACCGGCGGCGGGATCTGGTTGACGATCTCGTTGAGGAGCTCCTCGACGCCCTCGCCGGTCTTGGCGCTCACCTTGAGCACGTCGGAGGGCTCACAGCCGATGATCCCGGCGAGCTCCTCCGCGTACTTCTCGGGCTGGGCAGCGGGAAGGTCGATCTTGTTGAGCACCGGGATGATGTGGAGGTCGTTCTCCAGCGCCATGTACAGGTTGGCGAGGGTCTGGGCCTCGATGCCCTGTGCCGCGTCGACCAGCAGGATCGCGCCCTCACAGGCCGCGAGGGACCGCGAGACTTCGTACGTGAAGTCGACGTGGCCGGGGGTGTCGATGAGGTCGAGCGTGTACGACTGGTCGTCCAGCGCGGTGAACGGGATCCGCACCGCCTGCGACTTGATCGTGATGCCGCGCTCGCGCTCGATGTCCATGCGGTCCAGGTACTGGGCGCGCATCTGACGGTCCTCGACGACCCCGGTGATCTGGAGCATCCGGTCGGCCAGCGTCGACTTGCCATGGTCGATGTGCGCGATGATGCAGAAGTTGCGGATCAGCGCGGGATCGGTCCAGTTCGGCTGTGCCACCGTGCTCCGTTCACAGGGTTGGGTCCGGGTCGTGTGCGCCTGTGGTGGCGCTGCCCCGCCGGGGCGTGGCCCACGGCATCGTCCATCATCCCATGCCGCCGGTGGCGCCCTCACCGGCTGAGGCCGGTGCGGATACGGCAGTATGGGCGCCAACGCGTGGGACTTGTGTCCAGATTATGCGACCCGGTACCGGGAACGGCCGGTGCGGGGAGCGGACGGAGAACGGGTGGCGTACGGGTGAAGTGGTTTCTGAAGCGTTTGCTGGCCGGGGTGGCTGCGATCCTGCTCGTGTTCGCGGGCGCGAGCGCCCTGCTGGCCTACCAGTACTCGGGGACCCCCGAGGAGTGGGCGGCCTCGCAGGAAGCGGACGCCGCCTGGGTGGGTTCGTGGGACGACACGGACGCACTGGAGGAGCTACTGGGCACCGGCGGTGTGGACACGCTGTACGTGTACGCCGGCGAGGTGGACCCGGCCGGGAACGTGGACCGGGAGCCGGACACCGACGCGTTCCTGTCGTGGCTGGCGGCCGACTTCCCCGAGGTGCGCGCACTCGCGTGGCTTCGGCACGAGGAGTCGGGTTCGTCACTGATCCGGGACCGTTTCGAGTCCGCAGAGCGTGCGACCTTGGTGCCGCAGGTCGCGGAGGTGGGCACGGACGGCTTCGACGGGGTGCACCTGGAGGTCCGCCCGGTGACGGTGAACGATCCGTCGATGCCCGCGCTGGTGGATGAGCTCCGGGAGGAGCTGGGCGAGGACCCGGTGCTGTCGGTGCAGGCACACCACGTGGAGCTGATGCCGGGCGGCCGGGTGCCGTCGTTCGTGACCGGAGGCGAGGAGAAGTACTGGTCCAAGGGATACTTGGAGCGGGTCACCGAGCACGCGGACGAGGTCGTCCTTCCGGGTGTGGACGCGGGCATGCCCGTTGCGGGGATGTACGGCGGTTTCATGGTCCGGCAGGTGACCGAGTCAGTGTCGGCGCTGCGCACCCGCGACGACGTCACGGTCCGGTTCGGGATCCCGGCCTACAGCAGTGAGCGGTGGGGGCCGGACCGGGGCAACGAGACCTCGTTGACCGCGATCGCCGCCGTACGGCTGGGGGTGTCCCAGGCGGAGGCCCCGGAGACGATGGCGCTGGGTGTGGCCCTGTACCTCGTGGACGAGGCCGAGCAGGGCGACCTGGCCGCCTACCGGACGGCCTGGCAGGCCCCGTAGGGGCCGGGCGTGCGACTCCTCGGCGGAACACGGGGCCGTGGTCCCGAGTGGTCCGTCGGGTACGGCATACTGGGGAGTCCGTGTCTCGGACTTCCACGTTCGAATTTGAGCCCTGTGGACTCACACACACCCTGCGTCGGCGCCCACGCAGGCCGCTCATGGATCGGCTGCCCATGAGTTGAGCCGCCTGTTCGACCGGCGCGATGATCAAAGTAACTGGAGCACGTTTTCGCATGGCGAACATCAAGTCGCAGAAGAAGCGCATTCTGCAGAACGAGAAGGCTCGTGTCCGCAACCAGGCGGTGCGCTCTTCGCTGAAGACGGCCATCCGGAATTTCCGCGTGGCCGCTGACGCCGGGAACGTCGAGCAGGCCACCGTGGCACAGCGTGAGGCCGCTCGCGCCCTGGACAAGGCCAGCAGCAAGAACATCATCCACAAGAACCAGGCCGCGAACCGCAAGAGCGCGATCGCCAAGCGCCTGGACCAGCTGCAGAGCGCCTGAGGTCAGAGCGCGGCAGCATCCCGCTCCGGCTGAGGCCGGAAGCGGCACGGCTTTCGAGGGTCCGTTCCCGTTTCGGGACCGGGCCCTCTTGCTGTCTCCGGGCCCGCCCCACCGGTGCCCGCGATGGCAACCCCGACGGCACGTTATCCACAGGCGCGCAACCGCCCGGTGACAGAGCGTTGCTCGCTCTCTAGCGTTGATGTCATGACCGCTCCGCGCCGGTCACGGCGCCACTCTCCCGTGTCTGCCCCCGAAGAACGACTCCGCGCGCTCGGCCTGGACCGCTCCCCCGCAGCCCGTCGACTGCGCGCCCGGATCCCACGCCCCGCCGTCGGCGCTCTCACCGCGGCCGACCCCCGGCTGAGCGCCCAACCGCACCCCGGGGCGGCCGTCCCCAGGGCCCCCTACGCGGCCGAAGAGGCCACCACCCCCTACCGGCCCGAGCAGCCCCGGGTGGCCGGACCCGCGCGCCGGGGCCGTGCAGGTCGGCCTGGAGCACTCTGGTCGGGCACCCTCCGCTCGGAGGAGCACGCCGAGGGCCGGACGCGGGTGGTGGGGCGCGTGTCCGGGACCGTGGCCTGGCCCGAGCGGGACCCGGAAGACACTCTCACCCCACCCGCGGCACGACCGCGCCCGGCCGAACCGCCCCGAGCCGAGCCCGCTTCGGGTGCAACAGCCTCGCCAGGCATGTCGTCCTCCACGCCTACCGGCGCCCCGGAGAGCGGCCCCTGGCGGGAACGGGTTCCCCGGGGCACGGGTTCGACGGGCTCCGCTGCCCCGACCGGTCCGGCGACCGGTTCGGCGGCCGGGCCGGGGGGAGCCTCGCCCTACCGTCAGCCACCGGAAGAGCCCTGGGAGGCTTCAGAAGAGCCAGCGGAGACCTCGGACGCGTCCCCGTCGACAGAAGGGGACGAGGACGGGGGCGGAGGAGTGGACACGGCCGGGCGGCACCGGCTCCGCCGCGCCCGACCGCCCTCCGGATACACGGAGTTGGACCCCGAGGAACCCGTTTCGGTCCTGGACCGGGTGGCGCACTCGTGGGGCGCCAACACCTCCCTGTCCCGGCGGTCGGTGGTGACCCTGGCGGTACTGGGCCTGCTCGCGATAGCCGCCGCGGTCCTGCTGCTCCGCGAACGACCCAACGACGTGGTCGACCCCGAACTGGTTACCCAGGCCGCCCCGGCGGGCGAGGAGGGTGACGGCGCCACCGCGGACGGCGGGGATGGCGCGGGCGGTGCAGAAGAGGGCTCGGTGGAGGCAGATCCAGAGCCGGACGCGGACGTGGTGGTGCACGTCGGAGGCGAGGTCTCCGATCCCGGGCTGTACACGATGCCCGCCGGCTCACGGGTGGCCGACGCCGTGGAGGAGGCGGGTGGCCCCCTCCCGGAAGCGGACCTGGACCTGCTCAACCTGGCCCGGCCGCTGACCGACGGCGAGCACCTCCTCGTGGGCCTGCCCCAACCGGAGGGCTCGGGGGGCGACCCTTCGGGTACCGGTGGCGAAGGGCAGCCGGTCAACATCAACCTGGCCGACCAGGCCGAGCTGGAGACCCTGCCCGGGATCGGGGAGGCCAAGGCCCAGGCGATCCTCAGCCACCGGGAGTCACTCGGCGGTTCCTTCGCCGATGTGGACGACCTCCTGGGCGTGGACGGGATCGCGGAGAAGTCGCTGCAGACGCTCGAACCGCACGTGACGGTGGGGTGAGGGTCCGTGACGACCTGGTTGGGGACCGACGCGCACGGTATGGAAAGGCCACCGGACCTGCGGCTGTTCCTCCCCGCCGCGGCTGCCTGGCTGGCCGCCCTGGGCGCGCTCGCGGTCCCGCCTTGGCTGGCGTGGTTGGGCGCTGGGGTGGCCGGATGCGCGGCCCTGGCGGTGTTCGCGTCCGCGCGGCCGCCGTTGGAGGCACCCGCCTTGGCGCTGGTGGCCACGCTGATCTGCGGCGCGACCGTGGCGGCGGTGTCCGGGGCCCACGTGCACCGGACCGAGTCGAGCGCGGCCGCCTCGGCTGTGGAGCGCGGTGGCGAGGTGGAGTTCCGGGCCGAGGTGTCCACCGACGCGCTCTCCAGGGCCGGGATGCCGCGCCCCGGCCGGGCCGAGTGGGTGGTGCCCGCACAGACGGCCTGGGTCCGGTTGGACGGCGACCGGCACGTCTCGCAGGTGCCGGTGGTGGTACTGGCCTCGGGGGAGGGCTGGGGCGACCTGCTGCCAGGACAGTCCTTCCAGGGGCGCGGCGCCTTCCTGGAGACCGACGACGACCCGTTGACGGCGGCCCTGGTACCGGTGCGGGGCCCGCCGGAAGAAGTCGCCGAGCCCAGCCGGTTGCAGGACTTCGCCGGGGGCGTGCGGACCGGTCTGCGCGAGGCGGCGTCAGAGCTGTCCCAGCCCGAGCGGGGACTGCTGCCCGCGCTGATCGTCGGTGACGTGTCGAGGATTCCGGAGGAGACCGCTGAGGACTTCCGGGCCACCGGGATGACGCACCTGCTGACGGTCTCCGGGGCCAACCTGGCGATTCTGACCGGGTTCGTACTGGGGGTGGCGCGGTGGACGCGCGCCCCGACCTGGTGCACGGTACTCGGCGGCGCGCTGATGATCTGGGTGTTCGTCCTGGTGTGCCGACCGGAGCCGAGCGTGGTGCGGGCGGCGTTCATGGGATCGGTAGGGCTGCTGGCGCTGGCGACCGGGCGGCCCCAAGCGGGGATGGGCGCCCTGTGCGTGACCGTGGTCGGTGTGCTGTTCGTGGCCCCGGGACTGGCCGCCTCCTACGGTTTCGCGCTGTCGGTGCTGGCGACCGCGGGGATCCTGCTGCTGGTGCCGGGCTGGACGCGGGCGTGGTCGCGGCGGTGGCCCCGGCCGGTGGCGGAGGCGTTCGCGGTCGCGGTGGCGGCGCACGTGGCGGTCTCGCCGGTTCTGGTGCTGCTGTCCGGGGAGGTGTCCTGGGTGGCGATCCCCGCCAACGTGTTGGCGGCACCGGTGGTGGCCGTGGTGACCGTCGCCGGGTCGGTCCTGACCGCGCTGGCCTCGCTCTGGCCAGGGGCAGCGGCGGTCCTGGTGCACCTGCCCGGGTTCGGGGTGTCCTGGATCGCGGTGGTCGCCGAGAACGGGGCCCGGGTGCCGTACGGGGCGGTGCCCTGGCGGTCGGACGTGGCGGGCGGGCTGCTGCTGGCAGGTCTCGTGGTGGTGTTCCTCCTGACCCGTGGGCTGACCCGCAGGGTGATCGCCGCCGCGGCCGTGGCGGTGCTCGTCCTGGGGCTGGCCGCACGGTGTGTACCGGGCGGCTGGCCACCGTCAGGCTGGGCGCTGGTCGCCTGTGACGTGGGGCAGGGCGACGCGTTCGTGCTCTCCTCGGGCCGCGGTGAGGCCGTGGTCTTCGACACCGGGATCGAGCCCGGGCCGGTGGACGGCTGCCTGGACCGTCTGGGAGTCACCGAGGTCCCGCTATTGGTGCTGAGCCACGACCACGCCGACCACGTCGACGGCACCCCCGGGGTACTGCGGCACCGGACGGTGTCCGCCGCGCTGGCCCCGGCCGGGTTCGACACGAGCTCGGTGGGTCGGCTGCTCACCGCAGAGGGTGTGGGGCTGGTGGTCGCCGAACGCGGCCAGGAGTTCCGGGTCGGGCCGTGGCTGCTTCGCGTGCTCTGGCCGGACGCGGGGTTCGTCGGCTCGGTGAACGACGCTTCGGTCGTGATCCGTGCCGACGGCCCGGAGATGTCGGTGCTGCTCACCGGCGACATCGAGGAGGAGGCACAGGGGGAGCTGCTGGACGGTCCGGAGCCGGAGCTGCTGTCAGTGACGGTGCTGACGACACCCCACCACGGTGCCGGTACGCAGGTCCCCGAGTTCCTCACCGCGACCGAGGCGAAGGTGTCGGTCACCTCCGTGGGCGCGGACAACCCCTACGGCCACCCGGCACCGTTCACCTCGGGGGTGCTCGAAGAGGTGGCCCAGGTGAACGCACGCACCGACCTCGACGGTGACGTCGCCGTGCTGGGCGGGCCGGTCCGCGTGGTGGGCCGAGGCCCCGATCCCGACACCGATCCCTGACCGCCCCGTCCCCTGACCGCCCCCACCCTGTCGGGTCTTGTCCTGTCCTCCCCTGCCTGCCCGGACCGGATCGATGAGCGGCGGGAAGACGCGGGTTCGGGCACCGGATGGTCCCCGGGGCGTGGCATCCTCGTTGTATGCCTGCACCCGCCCCGATCACGCTCATCGTCGGCGACGAGGAACTCCTCGTCGACCGGGCCGTGGCCGCCGTCGTCGCCTCGGCCCGCGAGGCCGACCCCGACGTGGACGTCCACGACCTGGTGCCCTCCCAGGTGGGCCTGAACACCCTGGTGGAGGTCACCTCGCCCTCCCTGTTCGGCGACCGCCGGGTGGTGGTGCTCCGTTCCTCCCAGGACTTGGTCAAGGACCTGGCGGCGACCGTTACCGACTACCTCAAGGCACCCGCCGACGACGTGTACATGGTCCTCACCCACGCGGGCGGGGCCAAGGGCAAGGCTCTGCTCCAAGCGGCGGTGAAGGCCGGGGCCCAGCGGGTGGACTGCAAGGGCCCCACCAAGGGGCCGCAACGGGTGGCCTTCGTCAAGGGCGAGTTCTCCGCGGCCGGTCGGCAGATCACCTCCGACGCCGCCCAGGCACTGGTGGACGCGGTCGGCACCGAGCTGCGCGAGATCGCCGCGGCCTGCACCCAGCTGGTCGCCGACACCGAGGGCCGCGTGGACGCGGCGGCCGTGGCCAAGTACCACTCCGGCAAGGCGGAAGCCTCGGGGTTCAGCGTGGCCGACCGGGCCGTGGAGGGCCGCCTGCCCGAGGCGCTGGAGCAGTTGCGCTGGTCCCTCGCCGTGGGTACGGCCCCGGTGTTGATCAACAGCGCCCTGGCCGGCTCCGTGCGCGGGATCGCCGTGGCCGCTCAGCCGCCGCGCGGGATGAGCGAGGCCGACCTCGCCAAGCGGGCCAAGGTGCCGCCGTGGAAGATGCGCGACCTGCGCCAACAGGCCCGGGGGTGGAGTGCGGCCGGGGTGACCCGGGCGATGGCGGTGATCGCGGAGACCGACGCGCTCATCAAGGGCGCCGGACGCGACCCCGAATACGCACTGGAACGCGCGGTGATCGAGATCGCCCGCGCCCGAGGCACACGCTGACGTCCCGGGCCCCGCGTCGGACCCCCTCCGCACGTCGGGCCCGCATATTCAGCGGATGGTCTTGCCGCCCTGCCAGACGCGCAGGGTGTTCAGGCCCATGGACCAGGCGAAGGCGCCCTCGTGGTCGGCGTCCCACTGCACGAGGTCGGCCAGGTTGCCTGGAGCGATCAGGCCCCGGTCGTTGAGGCCCAGCGCGTGCGCGCTGCCCGCCGTGGCCGCGTTGAGCGCTTCCTGGACCGTCATCTCGAACATGGAGATGGCCAAGGAGATGACCAGCGGCATCGACATGGTGCCGGCCTGGCCGGGGTTGTGGTCGGTCCCCAGACCCACCGGAACGCCGTGGTCGAGCAGTGCGCGCACCGGCGGGTTGCGGCGCTCGTGCAGGGCGGTGGTGGGGCAGGCCACGACGGGGGTGCGGGTGGACGCCAGGGCCAGTAGGTCCTGGTCGTCGGCCTCGTGTACCAGGTCGACCGAGGAGCAGCCGAGCTCGGTGGCCATCCGGACGGCGCCGTGCCGGGGCCGGGAACAGGCGTGCAGGGTGGTGCGCAGTCCCACTGACTGGCCCACGCCCAGGAGCATGTGGGCGTCCTCGGTGGTGAACTGCTGGTTGTCGCAGTAGACGTCGACACCGTCGGCTCCGGCCATGGCCGCGTCGCTGAGCCAGGAGGCGGCCGTGCTCACGTACTCCTTGGGGCGGCCGAAGAACTCGGGCGGGACACCGTGCGCGGGGAAGAAGGTGACGTGCAGGCGCGGCATGCCCGGTTCCTCCTCCAAGGAGCGCAGCAGGCGCACGTCGGCGAGCTCGCCGTCCCTGGTGAGGTGGTAGCCGGTCTTGGCCTCCACGGTGGTGCTGCCGGACAGCACCCAGTGCCGCAGCCGTTCGCGGACGGCGTTGCACAGCGTCCAGGGGTCGGTTCCCCGGGTGATGGTGACGGTCGTGGACACACCCCCGCCCGCCGCGAAGATGTCGGCGCGGGTGGCCCCCTTGGCCCACATGTTGACCTCGGCGTAGCGGTCACCCGCGTAGACGGGGTGGCAGTGGGCGTCGACCAGTCCGGGGGTGACGAGGCCGCCGCCGATGTTGACGATCTCGTCGACGTCGGTGAGGTCCTCCATCACGCCTGGGATGTGCTGGGGAAGTTCCGCGGCCGCGCCGACCCAGGCGATCCGGTCGTTGTCCAAGAGGACGGCGGCTTTCGTGAGCAGCTCGTTCCCGGTCCAGAGCCGACCGATGTTGGTGAGGAGTACTACCGGCATGGGTGGTCCGCCCTCGCCGGTCAGTTCCGCTGGGGTGCGTGCGGAACGGGCGCGTGGGGTGCACGGGCGGACATGGGGACCTCGTATCTGGGTGCGATTCCGACAGGGCCGTGAGCGACCCTGGGTCGCTTCGCGGTGCCGTGACAGTGGGGGTTCGCATCGGCCTCGGGGGACAGCGATCACTGTCGGCCAGTGCTCAAAGACCGTAGTCCATCCGCGGACTCCGTGTACACCTCCTCTCGGGGACGAATGCGAGCGTTCACGACCGAAATTCGCAAGCCGAAAAGGTGATGAAGGCCACTCTCACCCCGGAGGCCTGGTCAACAGCGCGGCCGGGCCGCCTCGTGGGCGCCCCGGCCGTGTGTCGCCACCGCCCGCGCACCCGCGGGCCGTGCCTCGCTTCTTCTTCTCGTGTCCAGCCCGCCTGTCTGAACCCGCCAGTCAGCCCCGCCTAAGCGTTACTGGGCGTGAACTCCTCCAGCTTGGCGGCGAGCAGTTCGGGGACGAAGGCGTGGAGCGCCGTGCCCTCCCCGGTGTGCTCCTCGCTGAGGATGCGGCCCTCGTCGTGCACCTTGGCGACCAAGTCGCCCCGGGAGTACGGGACGAGCGCGCGTACTTCCTCGGCGAGCTCCGGCAGTGCCCCGGCCAGTGCCGTGACCAGTGCGGGGACGCCCTCTCCTGTCCGCGCCGAGACCTCGACCAGGTCGGGGTAGCGGGTACGCAGTGCCTTGAGCGTGTCCGGGTCGGCGGCGTCGACCTTGTTCACCACGACGAGCTCGGGCACGTCGACGGCCTCGATCTCGGCGAACACCTCGTGGACCGCGCTGATCTGCTGCCCGGGGTCGGGGTGGGAGCCGTCGACCACGTGCAGGATCAGGTCGGCGTCGGCGACTTCCTCCAGGGTGGAACGGAACGCTTCCACCAGCTGGTGCGGCAAGTGCCGGACGAAGCCGACCGTGTCGCTCAGAGTGAAGCCGCGGCCGTCGGGCGTGCGGGCCTGGCGGACCGTCGGGTCCAGGGTGGCGAACAGGGCGTTCTCCACCAGCACCCCGGCTCCGGTGAGCCGGTTGAGCAAGCTGGACTTGCCCGCGTTGGTGTATCCGGCGATCGCCACCGAGGGGACCTTGCGGGTGCGGCGGACGTCCTTCTTGACGTCGCGCGCGGTACGCATGTGGGCGAGCTGACGGCGCAGTTTGGCCATCTTGTCGTTGATGCGTCGGCGGTCGGTCTCGATCTTGGTCTCACCGGGACCACGCAGTCCCACACCGCCGCCGGAGCCGCCTCCGGAGCCGCCCGCCTGTCGGGACAGGGAGTCACCCCAGCCGCGCAGGCGCGGCAGCAGGTAGTTGAGCTGGGCGAGTTCGACCTGGGCCTTGCCCTCGCTGCTGCGGGCGTGCTGGGCGAAGATGTCGAGGATGAGGGCGGTCCGGTCGACCACCTTGACCTTGACGACGTCCTCGAGCTGGCGCAGCTGTCCCGGGGTGAGCTCTCCGTCGCAGACGACGGTGTCCGCCCCGGTGGCCTCGACGATGTCGTGGAGTTCGCCGGCCTTGCCCTTGCCGACGTAGGTGGCTGGGTCCGGCTTGGAGCGGCGCTGGGTGAGCCCTTCGAGGACGAGGGCGCCCGCCGTCTCGGCAAGTGCGGCGAGTTCGGTCAGGGAGTTGTCGGCTTCGGCCTGGGTTCCCCTGGTCCAGACACCGATGAGGACGACCCGCTCGAGGCGCAGCTGCCGGTTCTCGACTTCGGTGACGTCGGTGAGTTCTGTGGACAGGCCCTGGACGCGGCGGAGCGCGTGCCGTTCGGCCAGTTCCATCTCACCCTGGTCGGGGGCGTAGCCCGGGTCCTCGTAGCGGTCGCTGCCCGCGGTCTCGCGGGGTGCGTCGTCGGCGTGGACCCCGCCCCCGACGGTGGTCGCCTCACGGAACGGGTCCTCTCCCTGGGCACTGTGGCCCGGGAGGTCGCTTCCGTGGGTGTCAGCTGTATTCATATCCCTCCAGGTGGGTCAACGCTGATGCGGCCGTGATTCTTCCCTGTCCGCCGCGTACGCGGCACCGCCCCGCTGCCCCGTGGCGTGGTCGGCGACGGCCGAGGCCCAGTACGCGGGCGGAAAGTGCTCACTGGGTCGATGGTGACACCTCGCTACGGGTGAAGGCACGTTAATTATCGCGGGTGACGTGACACAGGCCACCACCCCCAGAGCCGCAGGTATCCGTGCCAATCAGCGCCAAGACTGAAAAACCACGAAACTTCCAGAAGAAGTTTTACTGCGCTTCCCTCTGTGGAAAAATTGCACGTCACTGACACCACGAGTGACGTTGACCGCTCGACATCAAGATAGTAGTTTCACTTCCACATACCAGAAGCTTGTTTCGTATTGCGGAAGGTTTTCCATGGGCGCCAAGCACGGGGTTGAGATCACCGGCCCCCTCAACGAACGGTTCGACGAGATCCTCACCGAGGACGCCCTCGCGCTCGTCGCCGAGCTGCACCGCAACTTCGAGTCCCGCCGCCAGGAACTCCTGGCCGCGCGCAAGACCGTCGAGGCGCGGGTCGCGGCCGGTGAGGACCTCGACTTCCTCCCGGAGACCAAGCACATCCGTGAGGACGGCAGCTGGAAGGTCGCGCCGCCCGCACCGGGCATCACCGACCGCCGCGTCGAGATCACCGGACCCACCGACCGGAAGATGACGATCAACGCGCTCAACTCCGGCGCGAAGGTGTGGCTGGCCGACTTCGAGGACGCCAACACCCCGCTGTGGGAGAACATGGTCCAGGGGCAGCTCAACCTGCGCGACGCCCTGGACCGCGAGGTCGACTTCACCTCCCCCCAGGGCAAGACGTACTCCCTCAAGGAGGACTCCGAGCTGGCCACGATCGTCGTGCGCCCGCGCGGCTGGCACCTGGACGAGAAGCACATCCTCGTCGACGGCGAGCGGGTCAGCGGCGGCATCGTCGACTTCGCGCTGTACTTCTTCCACAGCGCCAAGCGCCAGATCGCCAAGGGCAAGGGCCCGTACTTCTACCTGCCGAAGATGCAGAGCCACCTCGAGGCCCGCCTCTGGAACGACATCTTCGTGCTGGCCCAGGAGCGCCTGGAGATCCCCCGCGGCACCATCCGCGCCACGTGCCTGATCGAGACCATCCCGGCCGCGTTCGAGATGGAGGAGATCCTCTACGAGCTGCGCGAGCACTCCGCCGGCCTGAACGCCGGGCGCTGGGACTACCTCTTCAGCATCATCAAGACCCACCGCACCCGGGGCCGCAAGTTCCTGCTGCCCGAGCGCAACGCCGTCACCATGACCGCCCCGATGATGCGCGCCTACACCGAGCTGCTGGTCAAGACCTGCCACAAGCGCGGCGCCCACGCCATCGGCGGCATGGCCGCCTTCATCCCGTCCCGCAAGGACGAGGAGGTCAACAAGGTCGCCTTCGCCAAGGTCCGCGACGACAAGTCCCGCGAGTCCGGTGACGGCTTCGACGGCTCCTGGGTCGCCCACCCCGACCTGGTCCCCGTCGCCAAGGAGATCTTCGACGGCGTTCTGGGCGAGAAGCCCAACCAGATCGACAAGCAGCGCCCCGACGTCGAGGTCAGCGCCGCCGACCTGCTCGCCGTGGACAAGACTCCGGGCGGCAGCACGATCGACGGCCTGCGCGGCAACATCAACGTCGCCCTGCAGTACCTGGCGGCCTGGATGGGCGGCAACGGCGCGGTGGCCATCCACAACCTCATGGAGGACGCCGCGACCGCCGAGATCTCCCGCTCGCAGATCTGGCAGTGGCTGCACAACGACGTCACCCTCGACGGCGGCGAGAAGGTCACCGCCGATCTGGTCAAGCAGATCATCGGCGAGGAGCTGGCCACCATCAAGGAGAGTCTCGGCGACAACTACAGCGAGGACCTGTTCACCCAGGCCAGCGAGCTGTTCACCGAGGTCGCGCTGGACGACGACTACGTCGACTTCCTCACCCTGCCCGCCTACGAGCGCATGCCGTAGCAACAAGCTCCGGCAGCCGGGAGCACACCGGGTCGCCCCGGCCAAGGGCGACCACCCGATCCCCGCGCCGCAGATAATTTCATGAAACGGAAGACTGCTTCCACCGCGCCCCTTGCCCTGGCAAGGGGCGCGGTCGTACGGTCCCCTTGCGAGGTCGCAGTCGGAGAAGGAGACCCCGGCCACACTCTCCGACCGAACCCGGGAGGCGCCCATGGCCACGACCGCACATCCAAAGAGCACTCCGGCGGCACTGGCCGCGCTGGTGCCCCGACTACGGGAGATCTGCGGTGCGGACGGCGTCCTGACCGACCTCGCCCAACGGCGCGTCTACGAGAGCGACGGCCTCGCCTACCACCGCTCCACGCCGGGCGTCGTGGCCATGCCGACCTCCACCGCGCAGGTCGCCGCCGTCATCCGGCTCTGCGCCGAGCGCGGCGTTCCCTACGTTCCCCGCGGGGCCGGCACCGGACTCTCGGCGGGAGCGCTCCCCCACGCCGAAGGCGTCCTCCTCGTCACCTCCCGGATGCGCCGGATCATCGAGATCGACCTCGACAACGAGTGCGCGGTCGTCGAACCCGGCGTCGCCAACCTCGACATTACCCGTGCCGCGAGCCCCCACGGCTACTACTACGCGCCCGACCCCTCCAGCCAGCAGGTGTGCTCAGTGGGCGGCAACGTCGCGGAGAACTCGGGCGGAGCCCACTGCCTCAAGTACGGGTTCACCGTCAACCACGTGCGCGGCCTGGAGATCGTCACCCCGGCCGGAGAGGTCGTCGAACTGGGCGGAAAGGCCACCGGAGCACACGGTTACGACCTCATCGGGGCGTTCGTCGGCTCCGAGGGCACCCTGGGCGTGGCCACCCGCATCACCGTGTCCCTCACCCGCTCACCGCAGAAGACCGTCACCCTGCTGTCCGCGTTCACCTCCATGGACGCCGGAGGCCAAGCGGTCAGCGCCATCATCGCCGACGGCCTCCTCCCCTCGGCGATCGAGATGATGGACGCACTCGCCATCGAGGCCGCGGAGAAGGCCGTGGCCTGCGACTACCCCGAAGGCGCCGCAGCCGTGCTGGTCGTGGAGCTGGACGGCCCCACGGAGGAGGTCGACGCCCAACTGGAGCGGGTCACCGCCCTGTGCGCCGACGCCGGCGCCTTCGAGACCCGCGCGGCCAGCGGAGCCGAGGAACGCGCGCTCATCTGGAAGGGCCGCAAGTCCGCCTTCGCCGCGGTAGGCCGGATCAGCCCCGCCTATATCGTCCAGGACGGCGTGGTGCCGCGGACCGCCCTGGGCGAGGTCCTGGGCCGGATCGCCGCGCTGTCCGCCGAGAGCGGGATCCGGGTGGCCAACGTCTTCCATGCCGGTGACGGCAACCTGCACCCCCTGGTGCTCTTCGACGACACCGAACCCGGCGCGGGCGAGCGCGCCGAAGAGGTCTCGGGCGCGATCCTGGACCTGTGCATCGAGCACGGCGGCTCCATCACCGGTGAACACGGCGTGGGAGTGGACAAGGCGTGCAAGATGCCGCGCATGTACGACGACGCCGCGCTGGACACCTTCGACCGGTTCCGGCGGGCCTTCGACCCCGACGGGATCGCCAATCCCGAGAAGCTGTTGCCCACCCCGCGCCTGTGCGGAGAACGGCCAGGGGTCACCACCGGCGTGCACCCGCTGGTGGAGTCCGGCAAGGCCGAGCAGTTCTGAACCGGACGGTCGTGACCAACTCACAGGGCCGGGAGGGCCGAGCGTGACAGAGGACTTGGACGTCGAGGGCTGCGTCCTGCGGGAGGGAACCCCCGAGGACGCCGTGTGCGCGGTCGTGCCCGGGCGTGTGGCACGGCCGACCGACACCGAGGCGCTGGCCCGCCTCTTGGCGGCCGCCCGCCGGAGCGGGCTCTCCGTGGCCGCACGCGGCGGCGGGACCGCTCTGGACTGGGGGGCACCGCCGCGTTCCCTGGACCTGCTGGTGGACGCCTCCGCGCTGTCCTGGATCGACCACAACGCCGGTGACCTGGTGGTGGAGGCCGGGGCCGGCACGCCGGTGGCCGAGCTCCACGAGGCCTTGGCCGCGGCCGGGCAGCGGCTGTCCCATGACCCCGTACGGCTCGGCGGCTCCGTCGGCGGGGCGGTGGCCACCGGCGTGAGCGGCCCCCGCCGCCTGCTCTCCGGCGCCTTGCGCGACCTGGTGATCGGCATGACCGTGGTGCGCGCGGACGGGGTGGTGGCGCGCAGCGGCGGCCGGGTGGTCAAGAACGTGGCCGGCTACGACCTGGCCAAGCTGCACACCGGCGGGTTCGGCACGCTCGGCGTGATCGCTTCGGTCGCCTTCCGCCTGCACCCCGTCCCGGACGCGCTCCGCGTGGTCAGTGCCCCGGTCCGTTCCACCGAGGCGGCGGAGCGCGCTCTGGCCTCCCTGCGGGCGAGCACCGTGGTCCCGGCCGCGGTGGAGCTCGAACGGCCGCCGGGCGGTCCGGACGGCCACGCGAAGCTCACGGTGGTCCTGGAGGGGACGCCCGAAGGCCTGGCCACGCGCGTGACCGAGACCGAACACGCTTTGGGCGGGGAGGCCGAGGTCGCCCAGGAACTGCCCAAGGACTGGGGTGTGCTGGCCGCGGAGGGCTCCCTGGTACAGGTGTCGGTACCGCCCGCCGAACTCCCCTCGGCCGCCCAGGCTCTGGGCGGATTGGCCGGAGGCGGTTCCGGAGCGGACGCGCACATCACCGGCTCGGTCCCGGCCGGCGCCCTGTACGCCGCGTTCCCACCGGGTGCGTCCGCCGAGGCCGTGGCCGCGCTCATGGACGGGGCCCGTTCACATCCGCACTGGTCGGCGACGCTGCTGCGCGCCGAACCGCACGTCCACGCCACCGGGGTCGACCCGTGGGGCGAGGTACCCGGGCTGGCCCTGATGCGGTCGGTCAAGGACTCCCTCGACCCCGACCACCGCCTCTCCCCCGGCCGCTTCGCCGGTGGCATCTGAATCGCCGAACACCCCCGCGACGACCCTTGGGAGGGCCCGTGACCGACCTACCGACCGAACCGGCCGGATCCGGCAGCGCGCCCGGCAGTACGCCCGGTAGGACGTCTGGCGATACGCCCAGTAGTACGTCCGGCGAGCGCGAGCGGCTCTTCGGCGACCTGCTCAACGAATGCGTGCACTGCGGGTTCTGCCTGCCCACGTGCCCCACCAACGTGCTGTGGGGTCAGGAGATGGACTCCCCGCGCGGGCGCATCCACCTCATGGGGCAGATGCACGAGGACGACGTGCTCAGCCAGACCGCCGTCGGACATTTCGACAACTGTCTGGGCTGTCTGGCCTGCGTGTCCTCCTGCCCGTCCGGGGTGGCCTACGACGCCCTCCTCGAGCACACCAGGCACCGGGTCGAGGAGGAACACGAGCGCCCGCGGAGCGAGCGTGCGCTGCGCGGGGCGGTGTTCTCCCTGTTCCCCTACCGGAACCGGCTCCGGGCGATGCGCGGACCGCTGCGCGCCTACCAGGCCAGCGGGCTGTCCAAGCTGGTCCGCGGGTCGGGGCTCCTGGAGCGGATCTCACCGACCCTGGCCACGATGGAGCGCATCGCCCCTCCGCTCTCGGCACCCCCTCCCCCGCTGCCCGAAGCCGTGCCCGCCGAGGGAGACAGGCGTGCCCGGGTCGGCATGCTCGTGGGCTGTGTGCAGGGCGCGTTCTTCCCCGAGGTCAACACCGCCACCGCGCGCGTCCTGGCCCTGGAGGGCTGCGAGGTGGTGATCCCGCGCTCCCAGGGGTGCTGCGGCGCGCTCTCCGGGCATTCGGGAAGGCTCTCCGAGGCCGTCCGCCTCGCCAAGGACCTGATCGAGGTGTTCGAGTCCCGCCAAGTGGAGCGGATCGTGGTGAACTCGGCGGGGTGCGGCTCCAGCATGAAGCACTTCGACCGGACCCTGGAGGAGGCGGGCGAGAGCCGGGCCTGGGTGGACCGGGCCCGCGCGGCAGCAGCGAAGGTCGTCGACCTCACCGAGTACCTGGTCGAGCTGGGCCCCCGCGCCGAACGCCACCCGATCCCGCTCCGCGTCGCCTACCACGACGCCTGCCACCTGGCGCACGGGCAGGGGATCACTCAACCGCCCCGCCAGCTCCTCGAGCAGATTCCCGGACTCGAGGTCACCGACCTGCCCAACAAGGAGGTCTGCTGCGGTTCGGCGGGCGTGTACAACCTGTTCAAGCCGGAGGCCGCCGGCGAGCTGGGCGACCGCAAGGGCGAGGACGTCGCCTCGACCGGTGCCGGGGTCCTGGTTTCGGGCAACCCGGGCTGCTCGCTCCAGATCGCGTCGGCGATGGAACGCGCCGGTTCGTCGGTGGCGGTGGCCCACACCGCCCAGCTGTTGGACGCCTCCCTGCGCGGCCTGAGCGCGGAGCAGCTGTTCGGCCAGCCCTGAACTGCCCTGCGCGGCGGTCAGACCAGGTCAGAGCCTGCTGACAAAAGGTGTTGGGCTCCCTTGGTCAGCAGGCTCTCAGACCAGGATGGTCTCACCGTCGGCGACGATGACGGCAGGGCCGCGCAGCCTGGCACCCGAAGCGTCCAGGAAGACCGTGCACTCACCGCCGAGCACGCGTACCCGCCACGTGGCGCCCTCGCCCTCGGGGGTGGCCGCGGCGGCGGCCGCCACGATGCCGGTGCCGCAGGACCGGGTCTCACCGGAGCCCCGCTCGTACACCCGCATGTCCAGCACGCCGGGGGCCGCCTCGGCGTACACCTCGACGTTGGCGCCCTCGGGGAAGGCCTCGGGGTCGAGTTCGGGGAGTCTGGTCAGGTCGACGTCGGCGACCGGCCCCTCGACCTCGCAGGCCAGGTGCGGGTTGCCCACGGAGATCTGTGCGCCGTGCACGACCTGCTGGGCGAGCTTGGCCGACGAGGTGCCCTGCATCTCCACCCGGCCCATGTCTATGGTGATGTCGCCGTCGTCCTCGACCACCACCCCCTTGGCGCCGTCGCGGGTGCCGACCTCGAAGCGGTCGCCCTCGACCAATCCGGCGTGCCGCAGGTAGTGCGCGAACACCCGCACACCGTTGCCGCACATCTCGGCGATACTGCCGTCCGAGTTGCGGTAGTCCATGAACCACTCGGGGCGTTCAGCGGTGCGGGCCGCGGGAGCGAGGGTCCCATCGAACGCGCGCGTGCGCACCACCCGGAGGACGCCGTCACCGCCGATGCCCGCCCGGCGGTCGCACAGCAGCCGGACGGTCTCCTCCGTGAGCTGGAGCTCCCCTTCGGGGTCGGGGAGGATCACGAAGTCGTTCTCTGTTCCGTGGCCCTTGGCGAATCGCATGCGGACCATCCTAGATGCTCACGCTCCAGCTACCGACCGGCCTCACGACCAGCACGATTCCCACCGTCTTCTCACCCGTACCGGGCCCAGCCGGTGCTCCACCTGGCTACGCTGGGAGCATGATCAAGGTGATCGCGGTCGTGGGCCCGACCGCTGTGGGCAAGTCGGACCTGGCCGTGCATCTCGCGGAGTGGTTGGAGGAACGCACCGGCCGTCGCGGCGAGGTGATCAACGCCGACTCCATGCAGCTCTACGAGGGCATGGACATCGGCACTGCCAAGCTCCCCGAGGCGGAGCGCAGAGGCGTGCCCCACCACTTGCTGGACATCTGGGACGTACACGAACCCGCCGACGTGGCCAGCTACCAGGCACTCGCCCGGGACCGGGTGGAGGACTGCGCCGACCGCGAC
The DNA here is from genome assembly GCF_054777395.1 of Nocardiopsis oceani. NCBI lineage: Bacteria > Bacillati > Actinomycetota > Actinomycetes > Streptosporangiales > Nocardiopsidaceae > Nocardiopsis > Nocardiopsis oceani. The sequence goes on along the minus strand of NZ_BAAHAR010000038.1, from coordinate 47,192 downwards.
GTCATCCCCGTCCTGGTGGGCGGATCCGGGCTGTACGTGCGCGCGGTCCTGGACCACATGGAGTTCCCGGGCACCGACCCCGAGGTGCGTGCCCGGTTGGAGGCCGAGCTCTCCGACCTGGGCCCCGGGCTGCTGCACGCCAGGCTCGCCGAAGCCGACCCCGACGCCGCCCGCACGATCCTGCCCGGGAACGGGCGCCGGATCGTCCGGGCACTGGAGGTCATCGAACTCACCGGCCAGCCGTTCACCGCCAACCTGCCCGACCACACCTCGTTCTACCCGTGCCTGCAGCTCGGGCTGACCGCACCGCGCCCCGAACTCGACGAGCGCATCGCCCAACGGGTCGAGCACATGTGGGACCAGGGCCTGCTGGAGGAGGTCCGCCGCCTGGACAAGCAGGGGCTGCGCGACGGCCGCACCGCGTCGAAGGCGCTCGGATACGCGCAGGCGCTGGCGCAGCTCGACGGCGAGATCACCGAGACCGAGGCCAAGGAGCAGACCGCCCAGGCAACCCGCCGGTTCGCCCGCCGCCAGGAGTCCTGGTTCCGCCGCGACCCGCGGGTGCGGTGGCTGCCCTACGACGCGCCCAACCTGTTGGAGCGGGCGATGGCCCACGTCGAGGCTGCCCTGGCGGGCCAGAGCGAGGATCCGGGCGAGGCCCTGGTGGACGTGGCCACCCTGCTGCCGAACTCCCAGCGCTGACTGTTCGGGACCGGGCGGTTCGGGACCGGGCTGTTCAGGACCAGGCGGCCACGAAGTACCCCACGCCGTAGGGCGCCTCGTAGGCGATCAGATCACCGGTGAACGCGCGGCCACCGGCGGCACCGGCCAGGACCTGCCACGCTGGGCGCCCGGCGACCATGAGATCGCGGGCCGGCGCGGGGTCGAGCCCGGCCAGGCGCGCGGTGTCCGCTTCGGCCAGTGCCTCGGCGACGGCGTCGTCGTACGGGATGGCGCGCCGGTCCACGAACCCCGGAGAGTGTTCGGTGCGGCGGGCGCTGCCGTCCCCCATGACCAGCAGCGCGACCCTGTCCCCGTACCGGGCCAGTTCGGCACCCAGCGCGGCCGCGCGCTCCGGCGGGGTTGTGGAAGGGACCTCCAGGTATCCGTCGGGACTCATCCCGGAGCGGTCGGCCAGCCACCGGCCGGTGGTCGCGGCCAGGCCCAGGACGCACGGCTCCGGCCCGACCCGCAGGCCCACCCCGTAGGCGGAGAGGTCTCCCCCGGCCTCGGGCCCGTGCCACCGTTCCTCCGTCCCCCGGCCCACCACGTAGAGGCGGTCGGCCCCGCAAGCGCCGAGCCCGGCGACCGCCCGGTCACAGGCGGCGCGCAGGTCCGCCAGCTCCGGCGCGGCCCCTTGGGCGACCTCCGGAAACAGGACGGGCGGGTGGGGACAGACGGCAGCGGCGTTCAACACAGGTGCGAGGCTATACCCGGGCCGCGCTCCCCGCGGCCCCTCCCACCCCTTGCCCGAGGTCCGACCCTCGCCTATATTTGACTGTGTGACCATGTTTGAAATTCGGTCACACAGTCAGAAGGGCGCGGTCGCGGGACGGGGGCTGGATATGGTCTTCGCACTACCCGACCCAGAGGAGCCGCCTGTGTCCCCGTCCGCCAACCAGTCCCCGGCCGAACGCGAGCTTCGGGCCGACCGCATCCTCGATGCGGCGGAGGAGCTCATGGTGGCCTGGGGCCACCGCAAGACCACCATCGAAGACGTCTCCCGCAGGGCGGGTGTCGGCAAGGGCACGGTCTACCTGCACTTCCCCACCAAGGAACGGCTGTTCCTCACCGTGGTGATGCGCGCCCAGCACGGAATGGTCACCCGCCTCGTCCAGCTCATGCGCGAGGACCCGGAAGCCGTGCGGCCCAGCGAGATCGCCCGCAACATCTACCTCCTACAGTTCGGCGCGCCGATCATCCGGGCGATTTTCACCAACGACACAGAGGCACTGGGCACCCTCTCCCGCACCGTCACCGACCTGGTCGGCGACCTGGCCAAAGCCCGACAGGAGGTCCTGGCCGATTACTGGGGCGTACTGGGTGAGCACGGGGTGCTCAGCACGCAGCTCCCCGCGGAACAGCAGATCTACGCCTACAGCGCCACCGTCACCGGACACCTCGTCGCCGACGCCCTGCTCGCCCAACAGGGATTTCCCGTCCCCGACGTCAACGCCAGGGCCGACCTGACCGCCCGCAGCATCCGCCTGCTCCTGGAGCAGGACGTCGCCGAAACCGCCATGAGGTCCGCCCGAGCCGAAGCTGTCGCCCTTTTCGAGGGCCTCCGCCAACGGCTGGACAGCGAGCTCGAGGAACAGAAGCGCGTCAAGCGCACCACGTAGCACTCCCGAGGAGGCACCATGACCGCCGCAGCCACGTCCACCCCCGGTGACAACCGACTCAACCTGCGCGAACAGGAGTTCGTCGAGGAGCCGTTCAGGGTGATCGAACGGATCCGGGAGGCGGGCGGCTCCGCACCGGTGCTCTTCGTCGACGGCCAGGAAGCGCGGGTCTTCGTCGACGACGAGGACGCGCGCACCATCCTCAGCGACCGGCGGTTCGCCGTGAACGCGGAGAACGTGCCCGAGGGCACTGAGGGGGCCTCACGCACCAACGCCCTGGCGACCCTGGGCATCCGTCCCGACCTGGTCACCTACCTGACCGAGTCCGTACTGGACAAGGACGGCTCCGACCACACCCGGCTGCGCAAACTCGTCTCCCGGACCTTCACCGTCCGCCGGGTGGGGGAGCTGCGCCCGAGCGTCGAACGCATTACCGCGGACCTGCTGGCCGAACTCCCCTCGCACGCTGACGAGGACGGCGTGGTCGACCTGATCGAGCACTTCGCCTACCCGCTGCCCATCGCGGTCATCTGCGACCTGGTCGGGGTCCCCGAAGAGGAGCGGGCCCAGTGGCTGGCCTGGAGCCATCAGCTCACCAGGTTCGACCCGTCCCGCCCCACAGAGATGAACGAGACCCTCGGCGAGATGATCGACCACATCGAAAGGATGATCGCCGAACGCCGGGAGACCCCGCACGACGATCTCCTGGACGCGCTCATCCGGGAACGGGACGAGGACGGCGGCCGGCTCAGCGGGGCCGAACTCGTCACCATGGTGTTCAGCCTGGTGATCGCCGGGCACGAGACCACCGCGCACCTTCTGGGCAACGGCACCCGCGCACTCCTCGAAAACCCCGATCAGCTCTCCCTGCTCCGGTCCGACCCGGGGCTGCTGCCCGCCGCCGTCCACGAGATGCTCCGCTACGGCGGTACCGCCGTCATCACCCGGGCCCGCTACGCCACCGAAGACGTCCGGCTCAAGTGCGGGGACGTAGCCGCAGGGGAACGCGCCATCGCGCTCGTCGCGGGCGCCAACCGGGACCCGAACGTGCACCCCGATCCGTACCGCTTCGACATCACCCGGCACCAAGGGAAGCCCGGCGAGGCACACGTCGCGTTCGGCCACGGCATGCACTACTGCCTCGGTGCCGCCCTGGCCCGGCAGGAGGGCGAGATCGCCGTCCAAGCGCTCTTCGATACCTTCCCCGACCTGGCCCTGGTCCCCGGCCGCCCGCCCCGGCCCGATCTGGTCCCGGGGGCCCTGCGGCTGAGCACCCTGCCCCTGCGGCTCACACCCTAGGAGCACGGTCCCGAGGATCCCAGTGTCCCGGGAACGGACCCACTGCTCCCGGGAACGAACCCCTCCTGCCCAGGGGAACAGGAAGGCCCCGGCGCCGTGCCCGAACTCAGGCAGCGCACCGGGGGCCTCGGAGAGCCTTCCGGGTCAGGCGTCGCAGCAGCCGCCCGCGGGGGCCGGCTCCTCGGCGGGCGCCCCGACCTTGGGCATGCCCAGCAGCACGTCCGGCTTGCTGATCTGGACCGGCTTGCCCTGACGGGCGTCCCACGCGTCACCGGCGCGCGTCCGGCGCAGGTTCCGCACACCGGAGTCGGCGACCAGGTGGTGCGGAGCAGCGTAGGTCACCTCTACGGTCACCATGTCGCCCGGCCGGGGCTCCTCGGCATCGCCCACGGCGAAGTGCACGAGGCGGTTGTCGGGGGCGCGGCCGGACAGGCGGCGGTGCGCACCGTCCTTCTTGCCCTCACCCTCGGAGACCATCAGCTCGACCTCGCGGCCGACCATCTTCTGGTTCTCCTCCCAGGAGATCTGGTCCTGCAGCGCCACCAACCGCTGGTAGCGCTCCTTGACGACCTCCGGCGACACCTGGCCGTCCATGGTGGCGGCCGGGGTCCCGGGACGTTTGGAGTACTGGAAGGTGAACGCCATCGAGAACCGGGACTCGCGGACCACGTGCAGGGTCTCCTCGAAGTCCTCCTCGGTCTCACCGGGGAAACCCACGATGATGTCGGTGGTGATCGCCGCCTGGGGCATCGCCGCGCGCACCTTCTCCACGATGCCCAGGAAGCGCTCCTGGCGGTAGGAGCGGCGCATGTCCTTGAGGACCTTGCTGGACCCGGACTGCAGCGGCATGTGCAGCTGCGGCATGACGTTGGGGGTCTCGGCCATGGCCTCGATGACGTCGTCCGTGAAGTCCCTCGGATGCGGAGACGTGAAGCGGACCCGCTCCAGGCCCTCGATCTCGCCGCAGGCGCGCAGCAGCTTGGAGAAGGCCTGCCGGTCGCCGAACTCACTGCCGTAGGCGTTGACGTTCTGGCCCAGCAGCGTCACCTCGGTGACACCCTCCTCGACCAGGGCCCGGACCTCGGCGAGCACGTCGCCGGGGCGGCGGTCCTTCTCCTTGCCGCGCAGAGCGGGCACGATGCAGAAGGTGCAGGTGTTGTTGCAACCCACTGAGATCGACACCCAGGCGGCGTAGGCGGACTCGCGGCGGCTGGGCAACGTGGACGGGAAGTGCTCCAACGCCTCGGCGATCTCCACCTGCGCCTCGCGCTGGACACGCGCACGCTCCAGCAGAGTCGGCAGGGAACCGATGTTGTGCGTTCCGAACACCACGTCGACCCAGGGGGCGCGGCGCACGATCTCGCCGCGGTCCTTCTGGGCCAGGCACCCGCCCACGGCGATCTGCATCCCGGGATGGGCGTCCTTGACCGGACGCAGGTGCCCGAGGTTGCCGTAGAGGCGGTTGTCCGCGTTCTCCCGGACCGCACAGGTGTTGAAGACGACGATGTCTGCGGTGCTGTCCTCAGCTGCGCGAGCGTACCCAGCGTCCTCCAGCAGACCGGAGAGGCGCTCGGAGTCGTGGACGTTCATCTGGCAGCCGTAGGTACGCACTTGGTAGGTACGACTCTGGCTCACCATTTCAGGCTAACCCTTGCGGTGGGCGCCCGGGTACGGGTGGCAGGTCCGGTTCGGTAACGGAGGGGAACGCCCGCGGGGACGGCCCCCGATGAGCACCCCGAGGAAAAGGCCGTGCCCCCGACCCGGCGGGTCGGGGGCACGGCTGGAAGCACGTCCGGATCAGTGCATGTGCGTGACCGGCTTGGGCTCCACCTTCTCCATGTCCTTGGTAGCCCAGCGCTCGTAGAGAATGATCGCCGCGGCCAGAGCGATGCCCAGCGCCGTCGTGAAGTAGTTCGAGGAGACCACGAACAGGCCCGACAGGATCAGCGCACCGCGCATGTACCAGGCGATGTAGCGGTCGAGGAAGCCCACCAGGCCCATCGCGACCAGGATCGCACCGACGATGCCGGAGATCAGCGCGACCGTGCCCGTGACGAGGTTCACGTCCTGGAGCAGCAGCTCCGGGGAGAACACGAACATGTACGGCATGATGAACGCCGCGATGGCGACACGCACGGCGTAGAACGACGTCCGGATCGGATCGCCGCCGGAGATGCCCGAAGCCGCGTAACAGGCCAGGCAGACAGGCGGTGTGATGTCCGCCAGCACGCCGTAGTAGTACACGAACATGTGCGCCATCAGCATCATCGACAGCGTGCGGGTGTCGAACTCGCCCTCCAGCACCATCACGATCGCCGGAGCGGCGAGGGTCGCGGTGATGACGTAGTTGGCGGTGGTCGGCAGGCCGATACCCAGCACCAGACAGGCCACCATCGACATGAACAGCACCAGCGCCAGGTCCAGGCGCAGGTCGACCACGGCCTGGGCGCCGAAGTCCGGGCCGGCCCCGGTCCAGGCGAACAGCGGGGAGGTCGCGACCGCGGTGAGCAGGTAGGCGATGCCGTCGGTGACGGTGCTGGCCACTCCCAGAAGCCCCGCGCTGAGCTTGAGCCCGAGATCCGTCGTGGTGATGACACCGGCGATGATGCCCGCGGAGGCACAGGCGATGATGATCGGCATCGCCAACCGGGCGGCACCGACCAGCCCGTCCATGAAGGAGTGCAGGTTGAGCTGGTCGTTCCTGGTCTCCTTCCACCTCTTGAACATCAGGGCGACGGCCATGGCGGTCAGCGTGATGAGCACCGAGATGACCAGGGAGACCACACCGCGGTCCATGCCCAGATCGAACGTGGTGTTGGCGAACTGGACGAGGGTGGCGACCACCGACGCGCCGACGGCGGCCACGATGATCGGCAGGGCCAACCTGACCGCCAGGAAGAAGGCCACACCGACGGCGCGGGCACGCAGCTTCCCATCCACCCTCTCCCAGGGAATGGTGAGCAGCTGCACCACGAGGTTGACGGCGACCGTGGCCGCGACCGCGCCCATCGCCGAGAACATCGGCGAGTAACCGGCGGTGAGCAGGGCGAAGATCGCGATGATGGGGATCAGCAGATAGCCGCGCGTGAGCAGCACCTGGCGCACGTTCGGCAGCAGGTGCTTGGGCAGGCCGCCGATGCCCCAGCGCTTGGAGTCGTAGTGCACCACCACGTACTGCGAGACGAAGAACATGATCGCGGGGATCGCCGCCGCCTGCAGGATCTGCTGGTAGCTCGCACCGGTGAACTCGATCATGATGAAGGCGCCCGCACCCATGATCGGCGGCAGGATCTGGCCACCGGTGGAGGAAGCCGCCTCCACACCGCCGGAGTACTCGGAGCTGAACCCGGACCGCTTCATCAGCGGGATGGTGAACACACCGTTGGAGACCGTGTTGGCCACCGAGCTACCGGTGATGGTGCCTGAGAAGGCACTGGTGATGATGCTGACCTTGCCGGTGCCGCCCACCGCGGAACCGGTCATGCCCAGCGCGACGTCGGTGAAGAACTTCTCCATGCCGGTGCGCTGGAGCATCGCGGCGAAGATCATGAACAGGAAGATGAACGTCGCCGAGATACCCAGCGGTGTCCCGAAGACCCCCTCCGTGCCCACGAAGATATTGGTGATGATCTGGTCGACACTGGCGCCGCGGTGGCGCAGGAAGCCGGGCATCTCCTGGCCGAAGTAGGCGAAGGCCAGCATGCCCCCGGCCAGGACCACCAGGGCCGGACCGAGCACACGCGAAGCCGCCACCAGGATCAGCAGGATGCCGATGGTGCCCACCATGACGTAGGTCGGGTTGCGGATGCCGACCGTCTCGACGATCGCCTGGTAGTTCATGAACATGTACAGGCCGGCGAACAGACCCATACCGGCCAGCACGACGTCGAAGGCGGGCATCCCCAGGATGTTCCAGTGGAGATAGCGCGCGCCCTGCACCATAAGGAGGATCACGAAGGCCGGAGCCAGGACGTTCCAGCCCGTGACGTTGGCCGTGGCCATGTACACCAGCGTCAGCACACCGAGGATCGTCATGCCCCAGGTCGTGACGAAGGTCCACAGCACCTTCGGCAGCGCCTCAGGGAAGCACAGCAGCGCCACCGACAGGCCGATGGTGACCGCCAGCAGCACCACGCCCAGGATCGGCAGGAAGAAGTACCCGCCACCGGCGTCACTGGTGACCAGGTCGAGGCTGACCAGCGCCGACAGGACGAAGAGGGTGTACCCCGCGGAGCGCTGGGCCACCGAGGGTTCGGCGACCGAGCCCCGGCGCCGGATCAGGCCGTAGCTCGAACCCAACGCGATCACGGCCAGCGCACCGAAGGCCCACTGGGGCAGGTACAGGTACATGGCGGGGTTGCCGCCGGAGAACCCGCCCACCGCCAGATAACCGATCAGTGTGCCCGTGAAGGCCATGGCCGCGCCGTAGAAGGCACCACGGTGCTGGTGGACCTTGCGCGGTTTCGTGGGGAAGAGCAGGAAGGCCAGGGCAAGGCCCATCCCGAGGTGGAAGGAGCGCTGTTGCAGCGGGGGCAGGATCTGGGTGAACGCCGTCCACAGGTGGAAGACGGCGAGGGTAAGGGCACCGAAGAAGACCAGCCAGTGCCACAGGGGCCGCAGTTCGGTGCGGTTGCCCTCGACACCGGTGTCCTCGGTGAAGTCGTGGTCTTCGAGAGCCGCTAGATCCTCTTCGATCTTCTTCTCGAGGACGACACCTTGGTCGTCCCCGTTCTGACCGCCGCCCTTAGTGGCGGCACCACCGGGATCCCCGGTGGACTTGTGGTCGGATGTCATCGGCTTCGTCCTTGTCCTAGGCGGGGGAACCCCGGCCTTCACTCACTCGTGCGCCCCACCCAGGTAGGTCCGCACATACAGTTCGACGCCCGTTCCCGGACCCGCCAGGTCCAAGAGCCGGACATCCCTTCCCGCGACGGACAACGTGTGGTCGACATCGTCACTGCCGACCATCATGCGAACCGTCCCCAGCGGGCGCCCATGGTGGTCGACGCGGTAACCGGAACCCTCGCGCTCGAAGGTGGTGGTCACCCCGCCGATGGTCTCAGGACCCGAAGGGAGGTTCGCGCCGTGCGCGTCGAAACGCATCTCTTCCATCGCCAGCCCGGAGGACGGCGAAACCGAGTAGACCTCGTACACCGGACGCCGGTGCACGGAGTGCGTGTGGCTCAACTCGATGCGCTGGCCGATCTCGACCGGAAGGCTCAGCAGGGTCGCCTGTGTCTGCGCGTGCCGGATGCCGAACCAGGCTGGGCCCGGCCCGACGGATCCGGTCAGCGTCAACACGGACACCGACAGAACCAGTACAAGCGCAAGGCCGCCCGATACCCACCGGACGGCCTCACACGGGTAGGTCATCAGTCGACGACGCCCTCTTCGTCGAAGTAGCGCGCCGAACCCGGGTGGACCTCGAGGTCGCCCAGCCCGTCGAGCGCGGTCTCCAGAACCACCTGGCTACCGACCTCGTGACCGATCGCGTCCGCGTCCTCGTACATCACGCGGGTGATGTCGTAGGCGAGGTCGTCGTCCAGGGCCGAGGTGCCGTACAGCGTGGCCCACTGGGTCAGCGTCTCGGCGTCCTCGTCCTGGCCCGAGTACGTGCCGCCCTCGATGGTGTAGGGCGTGTAGCTCGGGTCCGCCTCGATCATCTCTTCGGCACCCTCACCCTCGATGGGGAGGATGCGGACGTCGTTATTGGCGGAGACCTCGATGATGCCCGCGGCGGGCACGGAGAGGACACCGAACGCGGCGTCGACCTGACCGTCGCCGAGCGCGGTGGCCGCGTCGCCGAAGGGACTGTCGAACGTGTTGACGTCCTCGACACCGTAGATGTCGAAGATCTGCTGGGCCGCGACCTCACTGCCGCTGCCGGGAGGACCGATCTCGACGTTGGCGCCCTCGAGGTCCTCGATCGTCTCGATGTCCGAGTCCTCCCGGACCACGATCTGCAGCACCTCGGGGTAGATGTTGCCCATCGCGTAGACGTCGTCCGGGTTGGCGAGAGGCTCGTCAGCGAACGGACCCTCGCTCTCCTGGGCCTGCATCGCCACACCGTTGATCGACATGATGAGTTCGCTCTGGTCGATCGCGCCCTCTTCCTCGTCCTCGGTCTCCCCCTCCAGAGCGCGGAGGTTCTGGACCGAGGCACCGGTGGCGAACGTGTCCACCTGGAGGTTGTCGATGCTGCTGGTCCAGAGCTGGGCGATCTCACCACCGAGCGGGTAGTAGGTGCCGCCGGTGGAACCGGTCGCCAGCTGAAGGAACACTTCCTCGTCGGCGTCGCCGTCGCCGGGGCCGTCCACATCCTCCGGCGCCGCGCACGCGGACAGCGCGACCACACCGGCCGCGGCGACAGCCACGGAGGCCCGGGCGGTCCTGCCTGCCTTGCTCATCGCTGGCATCCTCTCTAGCAGTTCGGTGACGATGTACCCTCCCCAGGAACCCGTCGACCAGTGCCGACGACCACCTGAACCCCATCGGCCACCACGTGATATCCGCGAAATCATAAACTGCGGCGCATGCCCTGCCTGTGTCGCGTGCGTCACGAAAAGAAAACGATGTCACACCCGTGATTGGCCCCCTGCCCAGGGTCACACGACGGGCCGCTCCGATCTCGGACAGATCAGGGCGGTTCGCGGCCTCCCCCAACTCAGACGCTGGGGACTAAGGTCGACATGCCATCTGATCACACCAACGACCCATCCTGAGCGGGACATGTCTGAACTGTCGAGCCCCCACGGCTCCTGGCCATCACCCATCAGCGCCGGTGACGTCGCCCGAGGGGTGCGCCGGATGGCGTACCCGTCCGTTCGGGGCGACGAGGTCTGGTGGGAGGAGTACCGACCGGCCGAGGAGGGCCGTACGACCCTCGTGCGGCGAGACGCGGACGGCACCGTCTCCGACCTGCTCCCCGCGCCATGGAGCGTGGGAACCAGGGTGCACGAGTACGGCGGCCGTTCCTACCTACCGGTCCCCCGGCGTGATGACAAGGCCATCCCCCGCGTCGGGGTGGTCTTCGCCGCAGCCTCCGACCAGCGCCTATACCTGCTGGAACGAGGCTCGAAGGAACCGGTCCCCCTCACCCCCGAACCCGCTGTGCGAGGGGCGCTGCGCTACGCCGACCCCGCACTGACGACGGACGGCAAACAGGTCGTCTGCGTGCGCGAACAGCACGCCGAAGGAACCGTACGCCGTTCGATCGTGTCCGTACCGCTCTCCGGCCGGGGCGCCGAGGACCCGGCCGCGATCCGCGAGCTGGTCTCGGGAGCGCACTTCTACGCCTCACCCACCCCCTCCCCCGACGGCGCGCACCTGGCGTACGTGCGCTGGAACCACCCGCGCATGCCCTGGGACGGCACCGAACTCCGGGTGGGCGAACTGACCGACACCGGCCTGTCCGGGGAGTACACGCTCAAGGGCGGCGTGGACGAGTCCGTCCTCTCCCCCACCTGGGCGGACGAGCGCACCCTGTACCTGGCGTCGGACTGGCCCGGTTTCTGGAACCTCTACCAGGCGGGCCTGAAAGGGCAGGCGATCGCCCTGTACCCGGCCGAGGAGGAGTTCCACACCCCGCCGTGGCAGCTGGGCGACCGGCCGTTCCAGATCCTGGAGTCGGGGCGGGTCGTGGCCCTGCACGGCGACACCGCCATGCGGCCGAGCGTGTACGACCCCGACACCCTGGACCTGGAACCGGTCACGACCGACCTGACCTCCTGGTCGCAGCTGGACTCCGACGGGCTGAGCGTCGTCGCCATCGCCGCCTCCACGGACACCGCCGGGTGCGTGGTGCGGCTGGACCCGGTGCGCCGCACCGTCGAGGTACTCCAGCGCTCGATGACGGAGGGCCCCGACCCCGCCTACCTGCCCGAGCCCCGGGTGGAGACGCTTCCGGGCCGCTACGGCGCGCCGGTGCACGCCAACGTCTACCCGCCCACACACCCCGACGCCCCCTCCGGCGGGCCCGCCCCGTACGTGGTGTGGGCGCACGGCGGCCCGGTGGGCCACTCCCGCCGCGAACTCGACCTGGTCAAGGCCTACTTCACCAGCCGCGGAATCGGGGTGGTGGACGTCGACTACGGCGGCTCCACCGGCTACGGGCGCTCTTACCGCAAGCGCCTGCACAAAGAGTGGGGCGCGGTGGACGTCGAGGACTGCACGGCTGCGGCCCGGGCCCTGGTGGAACAGGGCGTGGCCGACCCGAAGCGCCTGGCCATCCGCGGCCCGAGCGCGGGCGGCCTCACCGCGCTGTTGGCCCTGACCGGCGACGTGTTCGCCTGCGGGGTGTCGTACTTCGGTGTGGCCGACCTGCTGGGCCTGACCGAGACCACGCACGACTTCGAGTCGCGCTTCCTGGACACGCTGATCGGCTCGCTGCCGGGCTTCGTCGAGACCTACCGGGAGCGTTCCCCGATCAACCGCATCGGGGAGATCGACGTCCCCGTCCTGCTGCTCCAAGGCATGGACGACCCGGTGGTCAGCCCGGACCAGGCCTATCGGATGGCCAAGGCCCTCGGTGGGCGCGAGGTGCCGCACGCACTCCTGGAGTTCGAGGGCGAGGCCCACGGCTTCCGCACCGAAGCGGCCCGCGTGCGCTCCTTGGAGGCCGAACTGGCCTTCTACGGCAGGGTGTTCGGCTTCGAGCCGGGTGTGGAGCCGCTGGAGCTCACCACGGAGCCGCCGGAGCCGCGCCCCGAAACCGCACCGGAAGCAGAGGACGGGGACGGGGACGACGATCTGCCGGTCGCCGAGCAGCTGCCCGAGGTCACCCCCGAGTCCGGGGTCACCGCCGGGACCGGTGAGCCGGTGGTCCGCGAAACGGCCGAACGGGACTGACGGGTGCCCGCTGCCTGTCGGCGGCGGGCGCCTTCGTCAACGGCCGTTCATCAACAGCCACTCGCCAACGGCAGCTCACCCAACGGCCGCTCGCCAACGGCCGCTCGGGGAGTAGTGCCTGGCACCAGCAACGTCAGGGGCCGGAGCTTCCTCAAGGGGCGGAGCTTCCTCAAGGGTAGTGGTGCACTTGCTTCGGGGCCTCTCCGGCTAAGGTTGCGTTCCGGGCTGGAGTTCCCTCCTTTCCCGCCGCCCGATTGTGGCCGTCTCCGCTACGCGCCTCAAGGTCGTCGCCATCGAGCGCTTCGCGCGTCATTGGCGCTCCACCTTGACCCGCTCCGCTACGACGGCAGGTTGGCGGCTATCGGGAAAGGGGGACGGGTGGTTGAGGTCCGAGCGGCCCCGGCCTTCGGCCGGGCAACCCCGGTCGGCCTGACGGCCGATGCCTGCCACTCCGCCGGAGCGTTGACGGGTCGGGTGTCACGGCCGATCATTCTGAGCTGCGGACCCCGGTCGGCCTGGGGGCCGATGCCTGCCACGCCGCCGGAGCGTTGACGCCTGGGGGCCGATGCCTGCCACGCCGCCGGAGCGTTGACGCCTGGGGGCCGATGCCTGCCACGCCGCCGGAGCGTTGACGCCTGGGGGTGTCGCGGCTGGTCATGGTGTGCGGCGAACCCCTCGGGAGGGCTCCAGGTCATCAGGGTGTGGGGGCGTGGGGGCGTGGGGCGGTAGGGCCTTGGCAGGGGGTTACCGCTCCTCAGGTGTGGGGGTGGGAGTAGGGGTTGGGTCGGGGTCCCCGTCCGGGTCCTTTCCCTTCTCCTTGTTCCGGTTGCGGTGGGAGGGGCGGCCCTGCCACGTGGAGGCCTCGGGGTTGGTCTCCCTCCGGTACTTGAGCCGGTTGTGGTCCGAGCACAGCGGCTGGATGTTGTCCGCGCTCGTGGACCCGCCGGCCGAGAAGCTCCTCTTGTGGTCGGCCTCGGAGTCGCTGGCCGGGGTGTTGCACCCCTGGTACCAAGCGCAGGTGGTGTGACCGAACATCCCCGCATCCCGCACAGCACCCGTAGCGTTGCGCTGGGTACGGCCCACATCCAACACCCGGTCACCCTCAGGGGAGGTGATCATCCGACGCAGCACACTGTTGGGAGCCAGGGCACGGATCGCGGCCATAGAGACCACCTGCCCATCCTGCGTGGTGGCCGGACCCGCACCCCCGTCCTCGCCTTGGAGGCCGAGGAAGGTGGGCAGGGGCACCATGATGTTGATCATCGCCACCGCAGCACGCTTGCGACCCGTGCCGCGCTTGCCGTTGCTGTCCTTGCCCTCCCCGGCCCCGGCCTCGGCGCTCTCAGCGTCCCCGCCCTGGGCACCTTCGGCGTCCCCGGTGGGGTTGGTGGGGTGGGAGGCGGAGCGGACCAGGTTCATGAACGCGTCATACATCCGCTCCGAAGCCGACACGTGCAGCCTCTCGGGGTCATAGTCCACCTCGTGGGCCTTGAGCTCACGCTGGATCTCCTCGGCGTGCTCACCAGGACCCCACAGCTCGACCATGAAGGACGCATCAAAGGTGCGCACCAGGCGCGCACCCCGGGCGTCGAAGGCAGCCTGGTACTGCTCTTCCACCACGGCAGGGTTGTACGTGGCCAACAGCTCCCGGCCCAGCCGGGCGATGTGGGAGGTCGACATCGCCGGCTCCTTAGCCTTAGCGGCCACGATCCCGGCCTCCATCATCTGCCGGAAGATGCCCGCGTCCGGGTGGCGGCCGGTGTTGCGTGCCTTGACCGCCCTCTCAGCGGCCCGGCACACCGCCACCGCCTCCCCAATCGACAACAACCCCTCATCCAACCCCTGGCGGGTGGCAGGCAGCTCCAGGGCGAAGAGCCGGCGGGCCAGCTCGGCGCGCCCGTTGGCCTCACCGGGGACCATCCCCACCGAGTGGATCAGCCAGTTCTGCACCGACCTCTGCCCACCCGCCTCCAACAGGGTGCCGGCCGCCTCCAGCTGGGCCAGGCGCAGCAGCATCGCGAGCTGGGCCTGTTCCATGTCCTCGCACACCTGCGAGATCACATCCAGCACCTCACCAGCCGCACCGGTCGGAGGCACCTCGCCCATTTCCGAAGCGATGTTCTTCCGGGCAGCATCCATGGCGGAAACGGCGGGCGTATTGCCCGCCGTGTTCCCGCACTGCCCGAAAGAAGAAGTCATGCCCTAATGATATCAAGAAGGGCACAGAAAGGACCTATCCCGGGGGTGATAAAACCCTTACCCGGCCACCCCGACCCGCCTTTCTGTTTCCCAAGGAGAAGCCTTCCAGGCAAAGGTCCCCGGCCCCCCGTGCGCATTCTTTGGCAAAGCGGACATATGCATACCAGAATGGTGGTGATCTTGCCCCTGTCTCCACTCTCGACGGCCGAGGGTGGAGACAGGGGCAAGATCATCGGGGATTTCGCCTCCCACATTGACCGGCCGCGACACCGCCAAGCGCCAACGCTCCGGCGGAGTGGCCCACCGGCCGCCAGGCCGTGCTGTTCGGGGTCCGCCGCACACCTTGACCGGCCGCGACACCGCCAGGCGTCAGCGCTCCGGCGGAGTGTCAGGAATCGGCCGCCAGGCCGAGGAGTTCAGTTTTCGGGCGAAGCCCGAAATGGCTCGGACCTCAACCACCCGCCCCTCTTTCCCATAGCCGCCAACCCGCCGTCGCAGCGGAGCGGGTCAAGGTGGAGCGCCAATGACGCGCGAAAGCGCTCGATGGCGTCTACCTTGACGCGCGTAGCGGAGACGGCCACAATCGCGCGGCGGGAAAGGAGGGAACCCTGAACCATAGGAGAAAACCCAGCGATACAGAAAACCTTCACGGCGGGAAGAAATTCGCGCACAACAGGAAAACCGCACCAAGAAGAGATTTCTCAGAATAGAAAAAACCCCTATCTCGGAACGCGGTCCTCAACCCCCTTAGGCAGTTAGGGACCGGCAGGGGCCAGGGATGGCCGCCGTCTTCCCCGCCTGGTTGGTCAGGGTTCACAGGTCGGTGCCAGGGAGGCCGTGGTCGGGGTCAGGTTCGGGGAAGTCGACGTCGAGGCCCTCCCGTTCGAGTTCCTCACGGACGATCCGGTAGGCGAGGCCGCCCGGGTAGCCCTTGCGGCCCAGGGCGCCGAGGGCGCGGCGGATCCGTGCTTCCTTGTCCTTGTTCCGGCTGCCGCGCAGGCTCTTGCGGGCCAGGGACCGGGCACCGTCCTGCTCGTCCTCGTCACTGACCTCCGCGACCGCCTCGCGGACGGTCTCCTCCCCGACGCCCCGGGTACGCAGCTCCCGGGACAGGGCCCGGCGGGACAGGTGGCGGCTGTGCTGGCGCGAGGACACCCACGCTCGGGCGAAGGCTTCGTCGTCGACCAGCCCGGCCTCGTCGAGGCCGTTGAGGACCGACTCCACCACCTCGTCCGGGTACTCCCTGCGGTACAGGGACCGCTCCAGTTGGGCGCGGGTGCGCGGCGAGTGCGTGAGCATCCGCAGGACCAGGTTCCTCGCCCCGTTCTCCAGCTTGTCGCGGGCCTTGCCCCCGGGGTCCGTTCCGAACGGGTCCTGCCCGTCCGGAACGGACTCGTCATCGGCGCTCACCGGGTCGGCCTCGGCCTCCCCGGTGCAGTCAGGGGACCGGCGCCGCTCACGCATCCGGGTCGGGCGCCTTGGTGGTCTTGGCGGAGGCCCGCTTGGCGGGGGCCTTGGCCTCGTCCTTGGCCGGTTCGGCCTTGGCGTCCTTGACCTCGCCCTCGGCGGCACCGGAGGCGCTGTCGTCACCACCGCCGATACCCATTTTCTCCTTGATCTTCTTCTCGATCTCGAGGGCCACGTCGACGTTCTCCCGCAGGAAATTGCGCGCGTTCTCCTTGCCCTGCCCGAGCTGGGTGCCTTCGTAGGTGTACCAGGCCCCGGACTTGCGCACGATCGCGTGCTCGACCCCCAGGTCGATCAGGCTGCCCTCCCGGGAAACCCCGACACCGTAGAGGATGTCGAATTCCGCCTGCTTGAACGGAGGCGCGATCTTGTTCTTCACGACCTTGACGCGAGTCCGGTTTCCGACCGCATCGGTTCCGTCCTTCAGAGTTTCAATGCGCCGCACGTCCAAACGGACCGAGGAATAGAACTTGAGCGCCTTTCCGCCGGTGGTCGTCTCAGGTGAGCCGAACATCACGCCGACTTTTTCACGAAGCTGGTTAATGAAAATGGCGGTCGTTCCGGTAGAACTCAATGCACCAGCGATTTTGCGCAATGCCTGAGACATGAGGCGGGCCTGCAGGCCGACGTGGCTGTCGCCCATCTCGCCCTCGATCTCGGCGCGGGGCACCAGGGCCGCCACGGAGTCCACGACGATGATCGAGACGGCGCCCGAGCGGATGAGCATGTCGACAATCTCCAGCGCCTGCTCACCGGTGTCCGGCTGGGAGAGGAGGAGGTTGTCGGTGTCGACGCCGATCTTCTTGGCGTACACCGGGTCGAGGGCGTGCTCGGCGTCGACGAAGGCGGCGATACCGCCCATCTTCTGGGCACTGGCCACCGCGTGCAGGGCGACGGTGGTGTTGTGCGAGAGGACGCCGTTGGCCAGGAAGCTGTGCGTCTCGGGCAGCATGATGTCGAAGGTCGGCTGCAGCCCACCGTCCTCGATGGCGGTGATCCGCTCATAGGTGTAGGCGGCCGCGACCAGGCTCTCCAGGTACCCGAGGATGGCCTGCGCCGAGAGGGAGGGCGCCTGCCCCCGGGTCTTCGCCCAGTCGACGATGCCCGCCAGCCGCTCCCGGCTGCAGGACAGCTCGGTGTCGGCGCGGAACAGGTCACCCGCCACCCGGTCGAAGTCGCGGTCGCCGCCCATGCTGTCGCGCAGACTGCGGATCATCCCGGTGAGGTTCGGGATGTTCTCGTGCTGCGGGCTCCGCGAGGAGAGACGGAAGTTGCGGTCGACCTGGGCCGCGCGGCGCTCGGAGCGGAAGCCGACCTCGTCGAGGAAGCGGTGCGCCACCGACGGGTTGATCGCGACGGTCCAGTAGTCACGCTCGTACACGGGGTTGTACTTGGTGTAGACCGATGCGGGGACGCCCAGGCCGTAGAGCAGGAGCTGCACGTCCTTGGCGAGGCCCTCGGAAGCGGTGGCCAGGCCGACCGTGGAGCTACTGTCGATCCAGCCGTCGCCCTCGTACAGGGCGGACAGGAAGGCGCGCTGGGCCTTGTCGCCGCCGGTACGCACGGCGTGCGGTACGCGCTTGCCGGAGGACTTGACGTAGTCGAGCCCGTAGCGCTCGGCCACCTCCTTCCGGAGCTGCACGCCGGGTAGCACGTACTCGAGGCAGTTGTTGCCCTCGTACACCTTGACCTCGGTGTCGAAGAGCCAGGTCGCGATGGCGGAGAACTCGCGCCCCACCTCCTCGTCGCCGTTGGTGAAGCGGACGGAGGTGGTCGATCCGAGCGTGCCCTCGGCCACGAGGTAGCCGAGGAAGACCGCCTCGTCCTCGCTGATGCCGCCGCCCATGGCGGCCTCGTTGGCCCCGAAGCGCGCGGAGACGAGGGTGTCGCCCTCGACCAGGTCACCGGCCTTGCGCCAGACGATGTGGCCGCTGTCGTCCACCACCCGCAGGGGGTGGTTGTGGGTTACGCTCACCTCGCGCCCCGAGGCCGTGGCCACGCGGAGGACGGGCTTGCGGTTGTTGTGGCTCAGGGCGGCGACGGTCTCCAGTTCGCCGTTCTCGTTGACCACGCGGATGCCGAGGTCCCGGATGTCGGTGACCCTGCTGGTGCAGCTGGCGGGCTGCCCGGCGCGCTCGAAGAGTTCGGCGACGGTCTCCAGCCCGTGGTCGGTCCACACGTGGGTGTCGGCGGTCAGGCACTTACCGCTCGACTCGGGACCGTATACCTCCACGACCCGGCCCTTGGGCAGGCCGCCGATCCCGAGGGCGACGTCCAGGGCGATGGCGCCGGTGGGGATCGCCTCGATCGGCGGGCGGTCGTCGTCGCCCAGGCGCATGACGGAGCCCTTGCCGAACTGCCGCTCGATCTGCGCGAGCGCTGTCTCGAGAGCCTTGTCTCGGTCTCCAGATGCCACGGGGTTCCCCTGTTGGGTCGATGCCTTTTTCTTCATGATGCGCAAGACGCTACGCGGTCGCTACGACAATCGCGACGCCCGTCGTCGGCCTGTGGAAAACCCAGACTACCCGAACCCCTGTTCGAAAACAGGGACGGGCCCCTGCCGTGTCGGATCTTCCTGTGTCCGGCCGCGGCCGAGGTCAGCGGGCGGAGGTGGGAAGGTCGAACGCGTCACACACCGCCCGCCACACCTCCTTGGGCCCGATCCCGTCGGACAGCGCCTGGTTGACGGTCCGGGATCCGAGCCCTTCGATGACGTAGTCCTTGGCGAGGCTCTCCGCGTAGGCCTCGCCGAACTGCTCGTGCATGTTGCGCCAGAAAAGGGTGAGTCTCATCGCCATCAGTATGGGTGATGGAACGGACCCGCGCGGCCCGGTCCACAGGATGGCTCCGGTCTCACCCCGCTGCCCCGCTCCCAGCCGTTTGCGGCCCCGGGTGTCCTCCCCCGTTCTGTCCGAACCCTTCGCCAGACTGGCGGCATGACCCCTGCGACCAACCCGCTCGAACCCTTCGGTGCCTCGACGCGGACCTGGTTCGACCAGGCCTTCCCCGGCGGCCCCACCACGGCCCAGGCGCAGGCCTGGCAGGCGATCTCCGAGGGACGCAACACCCTGGTCGTCGCGCCGACCGGTTCCGGCAAGACCCTGTCGGCCTTCCTCTGGTCCCTGGACCGGCTCACCCGCGCGCCGGTCCCCGAGGACCGGTCCCGGCGCTGCCGCGTGCTGTACGTGTCGCCGCTGAAGGCCCTGGCCGTGGACGTGGAGCGCAACCTCCGGAAGCCGTTGGCCGGGATCGCAGCGGCGGCCGAGGCCTCCGGCGAGGAGCTCTCGCCGGTCACGGTGGGGGTGCGCACCGGGGACACCCCGGCTCAGGAGCGGCGCCGGCAGGCGACGCGTCCGCCGGACGTGCTCATCACCACCCCGGAGTCCCTGTTCCTGGTGCTGACCTCCAAGGCCCGCGAGGGCCTGTCCGGGGTGGAGACGGTGATCGTCGACGAGGTGCACGCCCTGGCGGGGACCAAGCGCGGCGCCCACCTGGCCCTGAGCCTGGAGCGGTTGACGGCCCTGTTGGACCGGCCCGCCCAGCGGATCGGCCTGTCCGCGACCGTGCGCCCGCGGGAGGCCGTGGCGGAGTACCTGGGCGGGGCCACGGTCGTGGCGCCGCCGGACACCCCGCACATGGACCTGCGGGTAGAGGCTCCGGTTCCGGACCTGGACGAGCCGGGCAGCCCTTCGCCCGAGGGGGTGCCGCCGGACCCGCGGGCGGGCAACACCATGAGCCGGGGTTCGGTGTGGCCGCACGTGGAGCGCCGGGTGTTGGAGCTGGTGGAGGAGCACCGGTCGACGATCGTTTTCACCAACGGCCGCCGGACCGCCGAGAAGCTGTGTGCCCGCCTCAACGACCTGCACGGCGAACGGGGCGGCGCTGGTGGGCTCCCGCCGGAGGAGGTCGCTGCCCAGGTCACCGGCCAGTCCGAGCAGAGCCGGGGCGGTGACGCGGTGATCGCCCGCGCCCACCACGGTTCCATGTCGAAGGCCGAGAGGGCTCTGATCGAGGACGACCTGAAGGCGGGGCGGCTGCGGTGCGTGGTGGCCACGTCCAGCTTGGAACTGGGGGTGGACATGGGCGCGGTGGACCTGGTCGTCCAGGTCGCCGCTCCCCCGTCGGTGGCCAACGGCCTCCAGCGGGTCGGGCGCGCGGGCCACCAGGTGGGTGAGACCTCGCGCGGGGTGTTCCTGCCCCAGTACCGGGGCGACCTGTTGGCGACCACGGTGGTGACCGAGCGGATGCGCGCGGGCGGGATCGAGCGGCTGGAGATGCCGAGTAATCCGTTGGATGTGCTGTCGCAGCAGGTGGTGGCGATGGTGGCGATGGATGACTGGCCGGTCGCCGACTTGGCGGCGCTGGTGCGGCGTGCGGCCCCGTTCACCGACCTGGCCGATTCGGTGCTGGAGTCGGTGTTGGACATGTTGTCGGGGCGCTACCCCTCGGATGAGTTCGCCGAGCTGCGTCCGCGGGTGGTGTGGGACCGGGACGGGGATGTGTTGCGGGGGCGTCCGGGTGCTCAGCGGTTGGCGGTGATCAGCGGTGGCACCATCCCCGACCGCGGGCTGTACGGGGTGCATCTGGCGTCGGACTCCGACAGCAAGGCGCCGACTCGTGTGGGTGAGCTGGACGAGGAGATGGTGTACGAGTCCCGGGTCGGGGACGTGTTCGTGCTGGGTTCGACGTCGTGGCGGATCGAGGCGATCACCGCCGACCGGGTGATGGTGTCGCCGGCGCCGGGGAGGCCGGGGCGGATGCCGTTCTGGAAGGCGGACGCGTTGGGGCGTCCGGCGGAGTTGGGCCGTGCGGTGGGTGAGATGACGCGTGAGTTGGCTTCGCGTGACCGGGTGGCGGGCCGGGAGCTGGCTGTGGCGGCGGGGTTGGACGGTTGGGCCGCCGACAACCTCGTGGAGTACGTGGCGGACCAGCGGGAGGCGACGGGGAGTGTGCCGGATGACCGCACGGTGGTGATCGAGCGCTTCCGTGACCAGGTCGGTGACTGGCGGGCGGTGGTGCATTCGCCGTTGGGTGCGCGGGTGCACGCTCCTTGGGCGTTGGCGATCGGCGGGCGGCTGCGTGCGCGGTTCGGGGTGGACGCGCAGGTGGTGCACGGCGATGACGGGATCGTGCTGCGGCTGCCGGACGTGGAGTTGAGCGGGGTCGGGCGGGCCGGTGAGCTGGCCGGTCTGGTGTCCGTGGATCCGGAGGAGGTGGAGTCGTTGGTCACCGACGAGCTCGCCGGTTCGGCGCTGTTCGCGTCGCGGTTCCGGGAGTGCGCGGCGCGGGCGCTGCTGTTGCCCAGGCAGCGGCCGGATCGGCGGATGCCGTTGTGGCAGCAGCGGTTGCGGTCGCAGCACTTGTTGTCGGTGGCTGGTCGGTACGGGTCGTTTCCGATCGTGTTGGAGACGGTGCGCGAGTGTCTGCGTGACGTGTTCGACGTGCCCGCGTTGGCGGAGGTGCTCGCTGATGTGCGGGCGCGCCGGATCCGGGTGGTGGAGGTGGAGACGCCTCAGGCGTCGCCGTTCGCCGGGTCGTTGCTGATGGAGTACACGGCGGCTTTTCTGTACGAGGGTGATGCTCCGGCCGCTGAGTTGCGGGCGCAGGCGCTCACTCTGGATCCGTCGTTGCTGGCGGACCTGTTGGGTACCGCGGATCTGCGGGATCTGTTGGACCCGGAGGTGGTGGAGCGCACGGGTGCTCTGTTGCAGCGGGTCGCGGCGCCGGTGCGGGATCTGGAGGGCGCCGCGGATCTGCTGCGGGAGGTGGGTCCGCTGAGCACGGCGGAGGCGGCCGAGCGGGGTGTGCGGGAGGAGTGGCTGCTCGGTCTGGCGGCGGCGGGGCGCGCGGTGCGGATGCGGGTGGCCGGGGGTGAGCGCTGGTGTGCGGTGGAGGATGTGGCGCGGTTGCGGGACGCGCTTGGGGTGGAGCCGCCGCCGGGGGTGCCGGGTGCCCTTCTTGAGCCGGTGGAGTCGCCCGTGTTGGATCTGGTGTCGCGGTACGCGCGCACGCACGGGCCGTTCACGTCAGCGGAGGCGGCGGATCGCCTGGGGTTGGCCCGGGACGTGGTGGAGGGTGCGCTGCGGGAGTTGGCCCGGGGCAGCCGGGTGGCGCGGGGCGGGTTCCGGCCCGGCGGTAGCGGTTCGGAGTGGTGTGACAGCGATGTGCTGCGGCGTCTGCGTCGGGGGTCGATCGCCCGGTTGCGGCGGGAGGTCGAACCGGTGGCGCCGGAGGCGTTGGCCCGGTTCGCGCCGTTGTGGCAGCGGGCGGTGGCGGGTGAGCGGTTGCGCGGCCCGGATGCGGTGTTCGAGGCGGTGGAGTCGTTGCGGGGTGCGCCTTTGGTGGCTTCTGCCTTGGAGTCGCTGGTGTTGCCGTGTCGGGTTGAGGGGTACGTTCCGGCTTCGTTGGACGCGCTGACGCAGGCCGGTGAGGTGGTGTGGGCCGGGGTCGGGACGCTGCCGGGTGAGGACGGCTGGTTGACGCTGGTTCCGGCCGATGAGGCGCCGCTGCTGCTGCCCGAGCCCTTCTGGCCGGAGGAGGGGGCGCTTTCGGACACGGTCCTGGGGGTGCTGCGGGAGGGCGGTGCGCTGTTCTTCCGGGACATCGCGGACCGGGTCGCGCGTGCCTTGGGTGGGGCGGTGGTCTCGGACGCCGATGTGGTGGCGGCGCTGTGGGAGTTGGTGTGGGCGGGGTGTGTCACCAATGACAGCTTGGCTCCGTTGCGGTCGGTGCTGGGTGCTCGGCCGGTTCCCCGCCGGTCGTCGCCGCGTGCCCGGCGGCGCCCGGTTCTGCCCACGCGGTCGGGGCCGCCGACGGCGGCGGGCCGGTGGTCGGCGCTGCCGGTTCCCGATCCGGACCCGACGCGGCGCACGCTGGCGCGTGTGGAGGCGCGGTTGGAGCGTGACGGGCTCTTGCTCAAGGGGCAGCAGGGGCGTGGGATCACGCAGGACGAGTACCGGGTGCTGCGGTCGATGGAGGAGGCGGGTCAGGTCCGTCGGGGGTATTTCGTGGAGGGGCTCGGTGGGGCGCAGTTCGCGCTGCCGGGTGCGGTGGACCGGTTGCGGGCACTGTCCGGTGACGCAGCTGGTGGTCCCGGCGGGGAGGGTGACCCGGTGGTGTTGGCCGCGACGGATCCGGCCAACCCCTTCGGTGCGGCGCTGGCGTGGCCCGCTGGCGCGGACGGGATGGACGTGGCGCACAGGCCGGGTCGGCTCGCGGGTGCGCTGGTGGTGGTGGACGGTGGACGGTTGACGCTGTACTTGGGCCGGGGAGGGCGGTCGGTGCTGACGTTCGGGTCGTCGCCGGCCCTGCTGGAGCGGGCCGCGGGTGCGCTGGCGGGTTTGGTGCGGGGCGGGTCGGTGGAGTCGTTGACGGTGGAGCGCGCCGACGGCGGGGAGGTGTTCGGTACGCCGGTGGACACCGCGTTGGTGTCGGCTGGTTTCCATGTCACGCCGAAGGGTCTGCGTCTGCGCCGGTGAGGGCGGGCGGGCAGTGGTTCGGGCTCGCCCGGGGTGGCGGAGGACCGGAGCTGGCGGGCCCGGAGCCGGCGGGGTTGGGTAAGGGGGGCGGAAAACCGTTCGCCCGTCTCTGGTCTTCGCGGGAGAATCTTCGCCGGTCCGCGCACTGAGATCCTGGGAGGCGACCGTGGCGCTGGAGATCCGTCCGATGGGAGACGGGGACGTCGAAGCTCTGGTGGAGGTATCGCTGGCCGCCGACACGCTCTTCGCGGAGGCCGGACTCGATCTTCCTCCGGACGACCCGCGGGAGGTGCTGGGCCACGTGGAGCGGGTTCTGGTGGCGGTCGCGGACGGTCGGGTGTGCGGGCTGGCGGCCACGATCACCTTGGACGGGGCCACGCATCTGGAACAGCTCGCCGTGCATCCGGACCACGGGCGTCGCGGTATCGGGAGCGCGCTTCTGGAGGCGGTCTGCACCGAAGCGGCGGACCACGGGCACATCCGCGCCACGCTCACCACTTTCCGTGACCTGGCTTGGAACGGGCCTTGGTACGAGCGGCGGGGCTTCTCCGTGCTGCCGAGGTCGCAGTGGGGGCCGGGGTTGGAGCGGCAGTGGGCGGACGAGGAGCGGGCCGGGATCGTGGTGCGGCCGCGGGTCGCGATGTCGCGGCGCCTCTGAGCTGACCGCGTCGGGTGCATTCCGCTGGATTTGGAAGAATGCGGCCATGCCTCCCAGCGAACCCCCGGAACCCACCGAAGACCTCTCCGCGCTCGCGCCGAGCAAGTCCGTCGGCCGCTACGAGCTCGGCGACGAACTCGGCAGCGGCGCCATGGGCACGGTGTGGCGTGCCTTCGACACCCGTCTGGGACGGAACGTGGCGGTCAAGGAGGTCCACCTTCCAGCCGACATGCCGCCCCGGGAACGGGCGCGGGCGCGGGCCCGGATGGTGCGCGAGGCGCAGGCCGCGGCGCGCGTCTCCCACCCGTCAGTGGTGACCGTCCACGACGTGTTGGAGGTCGGCGGTGTCCCGTACATCGTCATGGAGCTGTTGGACGGGGAGTCGCTGCGGGAACGGATCCAACGCGCGGGGCCCTTGCCGGAGCACGAGGTGGAACGGATGGCGCGGCCGTTGCTGGGTGCGCTGTGGGCGGCGCACCGGGCTGGGGTGATCCACCGGGACGTCAAGCCCGCCAACATCATGCTGGCGGAGGGCGGTGCGCGGCCGGTCCTGACCGATTTCGGGATCGCCAACCTGTCCGACAGCGGGGCGACCTCGCTCACCGGCACCGGGACGATCCTCGGCACCGCGGCCTACGCCGCGCCCGAGCGCCTGGACCAGGAGGAGACGACCGCGATCTCGGACCTGTGGAGTCTGGGCGCCACGCTGTTCGCGGCGCTGGCCGGGGAGTCCCCGTTCAAGCGGGAGACGCTCACGTCGACTCTCACGGCGGTGCTCACCCTCCCGGTGCCGGACCCTCCGGCCCGGGGTCGCTTGGTCCCGCTGATCAGCGGACTGCTGCAACGGGACCCGAGGGGGCGCTTGGCTCCGGACCGGGCGCTGGCCCTGCTCTCCGCGGCCCCGTCCGGGCCGGGGCCGAATGGCGCTCAGGGTGGCAGGCCCAGGAGCTCCGCGCGGCGGTTCGCGCTGTGGACGGCCGCCGCGGCCTTGGCGGTCCTGGTTGCGGCCGCCCTCACGGTACGGATCCTGCTTCCGGGGCAGGAGGAGGGCGCAGTTCCGCCCGCTTCCCCTGCGGAGGGGGGCACCGGGTCCGAGGAGGAAGCCGAGGGGCCCGGGACCGGGACGGGGGAAGACGTGCCCGACGGCTTCGTCTGGGTCGACGACGATGCCATGGGCTTGGCGGTTCCGGAGGACTGGGGGGTCGCGGACACCACCGACGAGCACGAGGGCGAGGCTTCCACCCGCCTGGCCGGGTACGAGTTCGAGACCGGGGTGGCGACGGGCACGGCCGAAGCCACCGCAACAGGCTACGAGATCCTGGTACGCGAGGCCGAGGACTCCATGTTGCGCTTGGAGGAGATCCTCCTCGAGGACGAGGACTATGCCGACGTCGAGCGTCTGCGGTTGGACACCGGAGCCACGCCCGAAGGGTGGGAGAGCACCGTCTTCGAGGCGACGTTCCAGCACGAAGTGCGCGAGCACCCGGAGCGCTGGATGCTGGTCCGGGAGGTCAGCGACGCTTCCTCGGGTGTCTCCTACCGGGTGACCTTCAACTTTCCCCTGGATCAGCGTGAGGAGTACCTCGAGGACTTCGAGCGGGTCCTGGACTCCCTCGATCCCGCAGCGGCGTAGCCCCGTTTGGGAGCGGACCCTGAACCGGCCGGGCCCGGACGCACGCCCGCGCCCCGGCGGGTGAGGGGTGCCGGGGCGCGGGCGAAGGGCTCTGACACGGTCAGACGGTGGAGGAGAAGACCTCGTCGCGTGCGTGGTCCAGGGCGTGCAGGAGTGCGCCGCGCACAAGCGGGCTGCCCTCCACCGACCCCATGGACACTTCGGTGGCGTTCGGTGCGATCCGGGCGGTGGCGGCCCGGACCCGTTCGGCGAGCCTGGTGCCCCCGGCCTTGGCCACGTCGCCGGCGAGGACGACCAGGCCGGGGTCGAGGATCACGCTGACGGCGGCCACGCCTCGGGCGAGCCGGTCGGCGAAGGCGTCGAGGAAGGCGTCGCTCTCGGGGGTGTCCGAGGCGGCGGCGGAGGCCATGACCTCGGTGATGTCGGAGCCGTTGATGCCGTGCTCCGCGGCGAGCTTGACGACCTGCTTGGACTTGACGAGGGCTTGGAAACCGTGCGGCAGTTCCCGGTCCCCGTGCTCCTTGTGGTCCTCGTAGCCGCCGTCCAGGCCCACTTCCTCCGGGAGGGGTGCGCCGGGCACGGGGAGGTAGCCGATCTCACCCGCGCCGCCGGAGCGGCCGCGGTGGATGCGCCCGTCGATCATCGCGGACATGCCGACACCGCCGGCGGCGCTGAGCCAGATGAGCACGAACTCGTCGACGCCCGAGGCGGCGCCTTCGGCGTGCTCGGCCAAGGCGGCCAGGTTCACGTCGTTCTCGATGATGACCGAGCGTTTGAGGTCGGCGCGCAGGGCTTCGAGGACGCCTTCGTGCCAGGACATCAGGTCGAAGGAGAAGCGGATGTCGCCGGTGCGGGGGTCGACGACACCGGGGGTACCGATGACGCAGGCGCGGACCTTGTCCAGGGGGACCTCGGCGGTGTCGACCAGGCGCATCACGGCGGTGTGGACGAGGGCGACGGGGTCGTCCGAGGCGCTGGGGTCGACGGTGACGTCGCTGATGACCTCCCCGGTGATGTCGGCGATGGTCGCGGTGACGCGGTGGGCGCTGACGTCCAGGGCCGCGACGTAGGCGCTTTCGGGGACGACGGCGTAGAGGGCGGCGTTGGGTCCGCGCCCTCCGGCTTGGCTGCCGACCACGCGGACCAGGTCGCGTTCCTCCAGCCGTGCGAGTAGTTGGGACGCGGTGACCTTGGACAGACCCGTGCGCGTGCCGAGCTGGGTCCTGGTCAAGGGACCTCCGGACAAGAGGAGTTCCAGTGCCGCGCGATCGTTGAGCTGGCGCAGCAGCCGGGGAGTCCCCGGACGTTGAGACATAACCGTGACACCTCACCCTGTTTTTATTAGGAAAGTTTCCTGTTAATTTAGCTCACAACCTCACAGGAGGTCACGTCCCGGCAGGCCCACAGCAGCAACCCGGGCCACCGGTACCCGCGCCGGCGGGGCGGCCAAACGTGCTGTCCCAGCACACCCCCCAAATAGACGTCGAGGCGCCCGGATCCGTCCATGATCCCAGGTCGCTTCGAGCACAGGCGCCGCGCCCCAGCGCGTCGTGCGAAGGGAGATAGGTTCACATGAGGTTCTCCAAGATCGCCTTGGCCTCGGCCGTGGTCATGCTCGCGGCAGCCTGCGGCAATGGATCCGGCGACGACGGCGGAAGCGCCGGCGATGCGCCCGACACCCTGACCGTATGGCGCATGGGCGACGCCAGCGAAGAACAGAACGACCACATGGACATGGTGACTGAGCAGTACCAGGAGCTGCACCCGGACACCGACGTCGACGTCCAGTGGATCCCCTGGGACGAGTTCAGCCAACGCTTCCAGACGGCCCTGGTCTCCGGTGGCCCCGACGTCGTCGAGATCGGCAACGACCAGGTGCCCACCTGGGCCCACTCCGAAGCCCTATACGACGTCTCCGAGTTCGCCGAAGAGTGGGACGACACCGACGACATGCTCGAAGGAGCCTACGCCAACGGCACCTTCGACGACGCCCAGTACAGTATTCCCTGGTACAGCGGGGTCCGGGCCCTCTGGTACAACACCGACTGGCTCGAAGAGCTCGGCCACGAGCCCCCCGAGACCTGGGACGAGCTGACCGAGGTCGCCGAGGACATCGAGGACGAGTACGACGTTCCCGGCTTCGCCGCCCCGACCGACTTCCTCAACGGTATCGCCAGCTTCGTCTGGGCCAACGACGGCGACTTCGCCACCCAGGAGGGTGACGAGTGGGTCGGCGAGCTCGACTCGGCCGAGACCACCGAAGCGCTGGAGTTCTACGCCGGCCTCACCGTCGACGGCCACTCCCCCAGCGCCTGTGTGGGCGTCGACGAGGTCGAGTGCGCCCACGCCGACTTCGTCAACCGCGACATCGGCATGTTCATCGACGGCCCCTGGGCCCAGCCCCAGCTCGAGGAGCTCAACGACGACCACGTCGACCACTGGGCCACCGCGCCCATCCCGGGCACCGACGGCATGGCCCCCGCCTTCGGCGGAGGTTCCGACCTGTCCGTGTGGGGCACCACCGAGTACCCCGAGGCCGCCTTCGACTACATCACCGTCCTGAACAGCAAGGACAACGCGATGCCCTACAACGAGGTCGCGTCGATGTTCCCGGTCTACGAGGACGTCCTCGAGAGCGACGCCTTCCAGGAGGACCCGATCCTCGCCGGCGCCGCCACCCAGGCCACCGGTGACCTGCGCCTGTTCCCGGACACCGCCAACTGGGGCCACGTCCAGTGGGAGCTGACCACCATCCAGACCGCCGTGCAGCGCTTGGCCGACGGCGAGTCCGCCGACGACGTCCTCCCCGAGCTGAACGAGGAGCTCGCCGAGGCGCTCAACCGCCCCGAAGACGAGTAACCGACCTAGCCACCGCCAGCGCGTTCGCCACACGCGCAAGGGAGTGTTCAGCGGATGCTTTCGGTTGGTCGGCGCTTGCGCCGGTCTCCGCGAGCGGCCGTCCACGCAATCTCTCGCCAGACGATGAGCGAAGCTGCCCCTACTGTGCACTGCTTCGCAAGCTCAGCAGTGTCGCACAGCGGGGGCCCGCCCGGGTTTGGCTGTCCGAGCGACATCGGCGCAGCGAGAGGCGGCGTGGTGGTTCCGTGGAAGTACTATCGCGCGCCAGCGCGTCCGTTGAGGGCGGTGGTGGGCGACGGTGCGGGACCGAAATGATCCGCTGAGCACGACCGGGGGGCGGCCGACCGTACCCCTCACGGCACCCCACGGCCGGAAGGACCGAAACGGCGGTCGCCCCCGCTCAACCTGCCAGGAACGGCTGATGACACAAACGTTGGAACGCTCCGCACCCACTGAGGGTGAGCGGCCCAAGAGCCGCAGTCGCCTCTCACCCAGAGCGCGGCACGCGTTCATTCCCTACTTCCTGATCCTGCCCGCCGTGGCCGTCCTGGCCGTGGTCCTCCTGTGGCCCATCGGCCAGATGCTGTGGATCTCGCTGCACGACTACGGTCTGCGGCAGCTCCAGGGGCAGGAAGCGCAGTGGAACAACTTCGGGCACTACCTCCACGTACTCACCGACGAGCGCTTCTGGTCGATCTTCCGCAACACCATCCTGGTCTGCCTGGCCATGGTGGTCCTGACCATGGTCCTCGGAACCCTCGTCGGTCTGCTGATGCACCGGCTTCCGCGATGGGCGTCGACCACGCTGGGCATCGGCCTGATGCTCGCCTGGGCCACCCCGGTGATCAGCGCCGCCATCGTCTACAGGTGGCTGTTCGACACCAGGTACGGCCTGTTCAACGCCATCCTGACCAGCCTTCCCGACTGGCTCGTCGGCTCCGGATGGCAGGAGTTCAACTGGCTCAGCTCACCGAGCACGCTGTTCCCGATCCTCGTCATCACCGTGGTCTGGCAGTCGTTCCCGTTCGTGGCGATCAGCGTCCTGGCCGGGCTCAAGAGCATCCCGAGCGAGCTCTACGAGGCCGCCCGCATCGACGGCGCCAACGGCTGGACGGCCTTCTGGAGCGTCACCGTGCCGATGCTGCGGCCGCTCTTCGCACTGCTGCTGGTCCTCCAGATCATCTGGGACTTCCGGATCTTCACGCAGCTGTTCATCCTCGGCGGCGGCGTCACCAACCGCGAGATCGCCCTGATCCCGACCTACATCTACCAGCTGGGCTTCGCCTCGACCCCGCCGAACTACGGCATGGGTTCGGCGATCGCCGTGATCATGACCGTCCTGGTACTCGTCATCAGCGCCTACTACCTGCGCACGATGATCCGCCAGGAGGAGGCCCGATGAACAACCGGTACCGCCTGCGCAAGCTCCTCGGGAAGACCGGCACGTACGTCGCGGCCCTCGCGGTCTTCGTCTTCGCGATCTTCCCCGTCTACTGGGTCCTGGCCACGGCCCTGCGGCCCACCGGAGAGATCTTCACCCGCGAACCCACGCTGTTCCCGCGGGAGATCACCTTCGAGCACTTCGAGCGCGTGACCTCCGGGGTCCTGATCCCGGGGGCGTCCTTCTGGTCGTTCCTCACCAACAGCCTCATCGTGACGGTGGGCTCGGTCGCCTTCGCGGCGCTCCTGTCCCTGCTCGCGGCGATCGCCGTCGCCCGCTTCAAGTTCAAGCTGCGCTCGGTCTTCATCATCATGCTGCTGGTCATCCAGATGGTCCCGGTCGAAGCGCTGATCATCTCGCTCTTCATCAACTTCTTCCACATGGGCAACGCCCTCGACATCGAGCTCGTCAGCAACCTGAGCGGCGTGTTCATCATCTACGTCGCGGTCGCGCTGCCCATCACCATCCTGATGGTTCGCAGCTTCGTGGCCGCTGTGCCCAAGGAACTGGAGGAGGCCGCCGCCATCGACGGCGCCAGCGGATGGACGATCTTCTGGCGGATCCTGATGCCGCTCGTCGCCCCGGGCCTGGCCGCCGCCAGCATCTTCGCGTTCATCACCGCGTGGAACGAGTTCCTGGTGGCCTTCACCTTCCTGCAGAACAACACGGGCGCCTACACCCTGCCGATCTCCCTCCAGTACTACTTCGGCGCCGTGTCCGTGGAGTGGGGGTCGATCATGGCCGCCTCGACCCTGCTCACCGTGCCCGTGATGATCTTCTTCCTCTTCGTCCAGCGCCGCATGGTCTCCGGTCTGACCATGGGCGCGGTCAAGGGCTGACCGCCCGCAAACCACCAACGCACACCTTCCCCGCCACGCGTCTGCCCTCGCCGGGGCACCCTTGATCACCGAACGGAGTTCGTCATGCCACACGACCCGACACTGGAGCGTCTGGCCAACGCCACGCTGCTGGTGCCCTTCGAGTCCCTCCAGGCCCCCACATGGATCCTGGACGGACTGGCGGACGGGATCTCCGGCGTCTGTCTGTTCCACAACAACTTGGAGAGCCCTGAGCAGGTCACCGCGCTCAACGCGAGCCTGCGCGAGGCAACGGACACCCCGCTGATCTCACTGGACGAAGAGGGTGGCGACGTCACCCGCATCGGCCAGGCCCGGGGCAGTGACTACCCCGGAAACGCCGCCCTGGGAGCGGTCGACGACACCGACCTCACCCGCGCCACGCTGCGCGCCCTGGGGGTACAACTCGCCGACCTCGGCTTCAACCTGGATCTTGCCCCCTCGGTGGACGTCAATGTCGCCGACGACAACCCCGTCATCGGCACCCGCTCCTTCGGAGCCGACGCCGAGCTCGTGGCCCGGCACGCCGCCGCCTCCGTCCAGGGACTCCAGGAGGCCGGGGTGGCCGCGTGCGCGAAGCACTTCCCCGGCCACGGTGCCACCTCGCAGGACTCCCACCACACGCTGCCCAGAGTGGAGGCAGACGCCGACCTGCTGCGCAGACGTGAACTCCTGCCGTTCCAGGCGGCAGTCGACGCCGGAGTCCGGTCCATCCTGACCGCGCACATCGAGCTGCCCGGCCTGGGCGGTGACGGCCCCGCGACCCTCAACCGCTACCTGCTCAACAACCTGCTGCGCGACGACATGGGCTTCACCGGGGTGGTGGTCAGCGACGCCATGGACATGCAGGGCGTCAGCGGCAGGATCGGCATCCCCGAGGCCAGCGTGCTCGCGGTGGCCGCCGGCTGCGACCTGCTCTGCCTGGGCCGTTTCGTCTACGCCGACCAGGTCGCCCGGGTCCGGACCGCGCTGATCGACGCGGTCGGCGACGGCCGCCTGTCGGGCGAGCGCCTGGAGGAGGCCGCTGAGCGCAACGCGCGGCTGCGCGACTGGATCAAGAGCACCGCCGAGGGGCCGTCCAGCACCGGCGGCACCGAACTGGTCGGGCTGGCCGGGGCCCGCCGCGCCACCCGCGTGGACGGCGACATCCCGCCCCTGGAGGACCCGTACGTGGTCGAGGTGGACGCTCCCGCCGGGATCGCCGTCGGCGAGGTGCCGTGGGGGCTGGGCCCGTGGTTCCGCGACACCGTCCGGGTCTCCCCCGAAACGGATGAACCCGCCGCGGTGCTCGCCGCCGCCCAGGGCCGCGACCTGGTGGTCGTGGTGCGGGACGCGCACCGCTATCCGAGCGCCCAGGCGTTCGTCAGCGGCCTGCTGAGCGCCCGGCCCAAGGCCGTGGTCGTGGAGATGGGGCTGCCCATCTGGCGGCCCGACTGCGGCGCCTACGTGAGCACCTACGGCGCCGCCCACGTCAACGGACTGAGCGCCGCCGAACTCCTCGGCTCCGCGGGCGCGCTCAAGGCGACCAACTGACCTTCCCCCGCACCGGCCCGGCCCCACTCCCCACTCCTCAGCGGGCCGGGCCGGTGGCCAATTCCGGCCATACTGGTGCACGGCCGCACTGGTGGGGGACGACGGAGCGGGGGAAGCCTGTGGGGAGGCCAGCGAGGGAAGATCGCCTCCGATGTCCCCGAAAGCCGGTCGGAGAAGTACCCTTAGCATGTAGCACCCCGGCCGTCGACGACACCCGTAGGCGCCCGGTGCCCCATTCGCCCTTCAAACCACGGCATAATCACAGCATGCGCCTTTCAGCCCGGGTCGACTACGCGCTACGCGCGGCCGCAGAGCTCGCTAACGCCAGCGACGGTCCGGTGACGGCCGAGCAGCTCGCACGCGCGCAGGCCATCCCCGGAAAATTTCTCGAGAACATCCTCACCCAGCTACGCCGTGCCGGGTTGGTGCGCAGTCAACGGGGTCCCGTTGGCGGCTACTGGCTCGCCCGGCCCCCGGGGGAGATCTCCCTCGCCGACATCATCCGAGCGGTCGACGGTCCGCTCGCCAACGTGCGCGGGGAACGCCCCGAACACGTGGACTACGACGGTGCGGCCCGCAGCCTGCAACAGGTGTGGATCGCGCTACGCGCGAGTGAGCGCGTCATCTTGGAGGGGGTCACCCTCCAGCACCTGGTCAGCAACGACCTCCCCGAGCAGGTGCGCACCCTGGCTGAAGACCCCGAGGCCTGGGTCAATCACACGCACCGCTGAGTGCCGCTCTACGAGGCGGGGAGCACGAACTCGAGGAGCCGGTCACCCCGCGGGGTGACCGGCTCCTCGAACGAGATCTGTGAGGCGGCTGACGTACGTATGCGGGCCCGGGTGTCAGACCCCGGCCATATCGGCGACCTGGGGAACACGGTCCGGAACGGGCTCGATGCCGAGGTCCTGGGCGGGGACGGGGTCTGTCGTGACCGCGTCGCCCAACAGGGCGGCCTCCTGGAGCTCGGCCAGAGCGAGCTGGTCGGAGACCTCTCTGAGTACCTGCGAAAGCGGGACACCGAGGGCCCCGCAGATCGAGGCGAGCAGCTCGGAAGAGGCTTCCTTCTGCCCTCGCTCGACCTCCGACAGATAGCCGAGGGAAACACGCGCATCGGCCGACACCTCGCGGAGGGTGCGGCTTTGGCGCTGCCGCAGCCGCCTGAGCACGTCACCAAGTAGGTGACGAAGCAGGACCATCATTCGCGCTCCCTCCCACTGGTAGCGACCTTCATATACAACACCGTACCTGCCCCACGCCCGATTCGGGCACCTCTTGCCGTCCTGTTCGCTGGAGGGGGAACCGTGTACGAGGGTGGTTTTGTTCCCGCGCCCTGGGGTGCGGGGAACCCGCCGAAAGGGTCAGTCCCGGGTGTTTCCCGCCACGTCCCCGCGAACGGCGGTCCTCAGGATCCT
The DNA here is from genome assembly GCF_054777395.1 of Nocardiopsis oceani. Lineage (NCBI taxonomy): Bacteria > Bacillati > Actinomycetota > Actinomycetes > Streptosporangiales > Nocardiopsidaceae > Nocardiopsis > Nocardiopsis oceani. The sequence continues at coordinate 13,164 of NZ_BAAHAR010000038.1, read as the reverse complement.
CAACGCACCCTCGACCGTGTCGTAGCGGATACCCGAACGATCCCCGGTGAAACTGAAGCGGACGACCTCGGTGTGTGAGCCTGATCCCGCCACGGCGGCGTAGACGGTACCGACCGGCTGTCCGTCCTGGGGTTCCGGACCGGCGACCCCGGTGACGGCGAGCCCGTGGTCGGCGCCCATCAGACGGCGTACGCCCCGTGCCATGTGGGCCGCGACATCGGGGTGGACGGCGCCGTGCGCGGCCAGCAGCTCCTCGGGGACACCGAGGAGGGAGGCCTTGGTGTCGGTCGCGTACGTGACGGCCCCGCCCCGGTAGGTGGCCGAGGCCCCGGGGATCGCCGTCAGGTGGGCGCCGATCAGTCCTCCGGTGAGGGATTCGGCAGTGGCTACGGTCGCCCCGGACCGCAGCAGGGCCCGGTGGGCGGCCCCGGCCGCGTCCAGCGCCGCTCCCCCGAGCCGGTGCCCTTGATCCGCCGTCACGTGGCTACTTCTCCTGCGCGCCCTTGGCGCGCGCCAGGCGGACGGCGTCGACCACGTAGACCAGACCGGTCCACAGGGTGACGGCCAGGGCCGCACCCATGACGCCGTGCGCGATCCACACGAACACCTCGGTGAACGGGAGGAGCTGCAACGGGAACAGGTAGATACTGATCGCGACGATCTGCAGGACGGTCTTGAGCTTGCCGCCCTTGCTCGCCGGGATGACGCCGAAGCGCAGCACCGCGAAGCGCAGCGCCGTAATGCCCCACTCGCGCAGCAGAATGGCGATGGTCACCCACCACCACAGGTCTCCCTGGATGGAGAGCACGATCAGCGCGGCGCCGGTGAGCGCCTTGTCCGCGATCGGGTCGGCGATCTTCCCGAAGTCGGTGACCAGGTTCCGGCGTCGTGCCAGCTCACCGTCGATGCGGTCGGTGATGGCGGCCAGCACGAAGACGGAGAAGGCAGCCATCTCCCACCACGTCCCGTCCAGGAACATGAACCAGACGAAGACCGGCACCATGACCAAGCGGCTCATCGTGAGGACGTTCGCGATGTTCCACAAGGGCGCTTGGGGTGCGGACGAGGCCGCGGGGTCGTGCGTGCTCATCTGTCTCCGGCTTCCCCGTCCTGCTCCGCGACGAGGTCGGCCCCGGCCGCCTGGATGACGGTGGCCCGCACCAGGTCCCCGACGGCGAGGTCCTCGCCGTACAGGATGGTGCTGCCGTCGACCTCGGGTGCCTGGTGCTCGGCGCGACCCTCGTAGGCGCCGTCCTCCAGCACGGCCTCCACCAGCACGTTCACCTCGGTGCCGATGCGCTCCTCGGCCCGCTGGGCCATGAGCTCCTCGGCGAGCCGGTTGAGTGTGTCCACGCGCTGCGCGACCACGTCCTCGGGAACCTTGTTCTCGTGGTTGAGGGCTTCAGTGCCGTCTTCGTCCGAGTAACCGAAGACGCCGATGGCGTCCAGGCGGGCCTCGGTGAGGAAGGCCACCAGCTCCTCGAACTCCTCCTCCGTCTCGCCGGGGAACCCGACGATGAAGTTGGAGCGGGCACCGGCCTCGGGTGCACTCTTGCGGGCGGTGTCCAGGAGCTCCAGGAAGCGCTCGCGGTCACCGAAGCGACGCATACGGCGCAGCAGCGGGCCGCTCGCGTGCTGGAAGGAGAGGTCGAAGTAGGGGACCACACCGGGGGTCTTGGCGATGACGTCCACGAGCCCGGGACGGACCTCGGCGGGCTGCAGGTAGCTGACCCTGACCCGTTCCAGGCCCTCGACCGCGGCCAGGCGCGGCAGGAGCTTCTCCAGCGCGCGCACGTCGCCCAGGTCCTTGCCGAAGGACGTGGAGTTCTCGCTGACCAGGAACACCTCGCGCACGCCCTCGCTGGCCAGCCATTCCGCCTCACGGACGATCTCGTCGGGCTGACGCGAGATGTAGGCGCCGCGGAAGGCCGGGATGGCGCAGAAGGTGCACCTGCGGTCGCAGCCGGAGGCGATCTTGAGGTTGGCCACCGGGCCGCCGGTCAGGCGGCGGCGCGGGACAGTGGCGCGGTAGGGAAGGTCGGTGCCGTCCGCGCCCTCGGAGTCCTCGAACCCGGCGTGTCCCGGCACGTGTACCTGGGAGGCGTCGCGTTCGGCAGGGCTGATCGGCAGCAGGGTGCGGCGGTCGCGCGGGTCGTGTGGGACCAGCTCGCGCCCGGCCACGACGTCGTCGAGCCGCTCGGTGATGGTGGCGTAGTCGTCGAACCCGAGGACGTTGGCTTCGGGGAGGGCGTCGGCGAGTTCTGAGCCGTAGCGCTCGGCCATACACCCGGCGGCGACGACCTTTCCGCCGTTCTCGGCCGCTTCCAGCAGGGTCTCGATGGAGTCCTGTTTGGCGGCGTCGATGAACCCGCATGTGTTGACGACGGTCACGTCCGCCTTGGTGTCGTCGTCGACGAGGTCCCAGCCGCCGGCTGCGAAACGCCCGGCGAGCTCTTCGGAGTCGACCTCGTTACGCGCACACCCCAGGGTGACGAGTGAGACAGTACGGCGCGATGACATGGCTTCCAAGCGTGTGGGAGAGCTTCGAGTGGTACGGGGCGCGGCACGGCCGGAGGCCGGGATACCCGGGTCGGCTCGTGGTCGCGCGACGGCGTCGAGTGGCGCCGCCCGCAACCCCCCACACTACCGTGGTTGACCAACCCTCCCGTACCCCGGCCTTGGGCCGTACTGTGGCGTTCCCCGTCGTGAAGACCCTCGTCAGTCGTCGAAACCGTCGGCGCCGATGGTGATCTCCTTCACCTCGCCGAATCCTCCGCTGGGGCCGAGGTCCTCTCCGTCGATGGCGACCTCGACCGCTCCGGCGTTGCCTGCCCACACGGTCACGGGCTCTTCCGTAACGAAGTCCTCGGTCTCTCCGTTGGTGAGGAATCCTGTGAAGAGGTCGCCGCCCTCGAGGTCGCTCACCTTGACCCAGGTGCGGTCGGAGGCGCTGAGGGCGACGGTGAACTCCCCGGCCTCCCCTTCTGCGGCGTCCGTGTCCTCGACGGCCGCTTCCTCGGAGATCTGGTCCGCCTCGTCCTCGGAAAGCACCGAGGAGTCGACGGTGTCGCCGCCGTCTTCACGGACGGACTCGAAGGCGGTGCGGGCGGGGTTTCCGTCTTCCCAGCCCTGCCAGGTCCGGACCCCGACGAAGACGCCGGCGACGATGATGACGGCGACGACGGCCCAGGGCCAGTGTTGCCGGAACTTCTCGCCGCCGCGCGTCCTAGTCCGGGTGAGCGCGGGCCGGGCCGCGGCGGCGACCGGGGCCGCGCGGTTCTTCTGGGCCTTTGCCCTGCCTCGCCTGCCCGAGCGCCGGGGCTCGGGCACCCCCGCCGCTGCGGGCTTGGCGCGTTTTCCCCGTGGACGCCGGGCGAGCTTCTGGGTGCGTTCGAAGTGGCCCCAGTTCTCTGCCCGCTGCTCGGGGTCGGTGTCCTCGTCTCCGATGCTGGGCGAGCCGCCCTGTGCGGCGGCGACACGGACCGACTCGGACTTGGCGGACGGAAGCCGCTGCGGGGGGATGAACGTCGGCTTCTCCGTGGAAGCGTGTTCGCGGTCGTACTCCTCCAGGAGCGGCGCGGGGTCGATTCCGAGGGACTTGCAGATCCTCCGGATGTGCCCGCGCGCGTAGAAGTCCCCTCCGCAGGGGACGAAGTCCTCGTTCTCGATACCTCTGAGGACCTGCATGCGGATGCGTGTACGTGTGCTCAGGTTCTCCAGCGAGCATCCCGCCGCGATCCGTGCGGCGGACAGAGTCTGGCCGATCGTCGCCATGCGCACTCCCCCCGCGACTATCTGTGCCTACGTGACCCCACTCTGCTACTCAAGACCGCTCAGTGCAGGTCACCACGCCCCATGGAGCTGCCAAGATCGCACCAAATCGGGCGACCCGGTCAGCTCCCCCTGATGTCGGTGAGCACGGAGGCGAGGTCGTCGGGGGTGACGAGGACGTCGCGGGCCTTGGAACCCTCGCTGGGGCCGACGACGTCGCGGCTCTCCATGAGGTCCATCAGGCGGCCCGCCTTGGCGAAACCGACGCGCAGTTTGCGCTGGAGCATCGACGTGGACCCGAACTGGGTGGTGACGACCAGCTCGACCGCCTGCAACAGCAGGTCCATGTCGTCGCCGACGTCCTCGTCGATCTCCTTCTTCTTGGCCTCGGGTGCCGCGACGTCCTCGCGGTAACTGGGCTCGGACTGCTTCTTGCAGTGGTCGACGATCCCGCGGATCTCCTTCTCACCCACCCAGGCGTTCTGGAGGCGGATGGGCTTGCCCGCGCCCATCGGGAGGAAGAGCGCGTCGCCCTTGCCCACGAGCTTCTCCGCGCCGGGCTGGTCCAAGATGACGCGGCTGTCGGAGAGGCTGGAGGTGGCGAAGGCGAGCCGGGAGGGCACGTTGGCCTTGATCAGGCCCGTGACGACGTCGACGCTGGGGCGCTGAGTGGCCAGCACCAGGTGGATGCCGGCGGCGCGGGCCAGCTGGGTGATGCGCACGACCGAGTCCTCCACGTCGCGTGGCGCGACCATCATGAGGTCGGCGAGCTCGTCGACGATCACCAGGAGGTAGGGGTAGGGCTCGTACTCGCGTTCGCTGCCGGGCGGGGCGGTCACCTCGCCGGTGCGCACCGCGGCGTTGAAGTCGTCGATGTGGCGGTAACCGGAGGCGGCGAGGTCGTCGTAGCGACGGTCCATCTCCCCCACCACCCACTGGAGGGCCTCGGCGGCCTTCTTGGGGCTGGTGATGATCGGGGTGATCAGGTGCGGGATGCCCTCGTACATGGTGAGCTCGACCCGCTTGGGGTCGACGAGGATCATCCGCACCTCGTCCGGGGTGGCGCGCATCATCAGCGAGGAGATGAGCCCGTTGATGCAGGTCGACTTACCGGCGCCGGTCGCACCCGCGACCAGCACGTGCGGCATCTTGGCGAGGTTGGCGACGACGTTGGTGCCCTCGACGTCCTTGCCCAGGCCCACCAGCATGGGGTGGTGGTCCGACGTGGCCACCGGGGAGCTCAGCACGTCACCGAGACTCACTATGTCCTTGTCGGTGTTGGGGATCTCCACACCGATCGCGGACTTTCCGGGGATGGGCGACTGGATGCGCACGTCAGCGCTTTTGACCGCGAGCGAGATGTTCTTGGAGAGGGCGGTGACCTTCTCGACCTTCACCGCCGGTCCGAGTTCGATCTCGTAGCGCGTGACCGTCGGGCCACGCGTGAATCCGGTGACCTCGGCGTCGATCTTGAACTGGGTCATCACCCCGGACAGCGCCGCGACGACGTCGTCGTTGGCCTTGGTACGCGCCTTGGCGGGCGAGCCGGGCTTGAGCATCGTCGGGACGGGCAGCTCGTAGTCGCCCTCCACCACGCGGGAGGGGATGGACAGCTGTTCGGTGGTGGCCGGGGGCGGCGTGGGATCGGGTGTAGGCGCCTTGGCCTTCTTACGGGCAGCGGGCTTCTTGGCCTCCGCCTCCCCCGCTTCCTTGTCGGTGAGGGCGGGGGCGACCGGCTCCGGCTCGGGTTCGCTGGGCAGGACCGGGCTGTCGTAGGGGCGTTCGTGGTCGCCCGCGACCGTCTCCCCCTTGGGCTTGCGCTTGCGCCGCTTGGCGGGCTTCTCCTCGGCGTCCGCTCCGAGGATGCCGATCCCGGAGTCGGGGCCGGTGTCGCGCTCCATCAGGGCGCCGAACAGGGTCTGGAGGCGCTCCGGGATCCGCCGGATCGGGGTGGCGGTCACCACCAGGATGCCGAACATCAGGATCAGTGTGAGAAGCAGGCCGGTGAGCCACGGTGTCACCACGGCGCTGAGCGGTCCGGAAGCGACGAACCCGATGAGGCCGCCCGAGTTCTGCAGTCCTTCGATGCCGTCGGCGGGCTGCGGGATGCCGTGCGCGATGTGGATCAGGCCGAGCAGGCCGAGCATGATCGCGGTGACGCCGATGAAGAGCCGACCGGCGTCACCCTCCCTGCCGGTGCTCGGCGTGCGCATCAGCTTCACGGCGATGGGCAGGAAGAGCAGCGGCAGGATCGGGGAGAAGGTACCGAAGCCTCCCACGACCACGAAGCGGGTGGCTTCCAGCAGCGGCCCGTCGCTCTGCCACCACACCGCGGCGGCCACGAGGATGCCCAAGGCCAGCAGGACCAGGCCGATGCCGTCCCGCCGCAGGTCCGGGTCGAGGTCGCGTGCGCTGCGCCCGACCGCTCGCGCCGCGCCGCCCACGGTGTGCGCGATGAGCTTCCACAACACGAGCAGGAACTGGCCGAAGAGGGTGACCACGTAGGCGATGGGCCCGTCAGGCATGCGCTTCTGAGCGGCGGGCTTGCGTCCGCCGGACTTCTTACGCCCTGAACCACCAGAGGAGGCGCGCGTGGCCATCGGGGTCACCTCCACGGGGGACGGGGTTGGGGCCCGGACACAGCCGCCCGGCACGGCGGAAGCCTACTAAGGCCGCATAGCCGGGGCACGAACGCTGGACGGCGTGTCGCGAACACAAAGGGGCACCAACGCCGAACGGCCCAAAGCGCTCGGTGCGCCTTGGGCCGTTCGGCGTAGCGTGTTCGGGTCAGACCTCGACCAGAACAGGGATGATCATGGGACGACGGCGGTAGGTCTCGTTGACCCAGCGCCCCGTGCTGCGGCGGATGAGCTGCCGGATCTGGTGCGGGTCGTTGACGCCGTCGGAGGCCGCCTTGTCCAGAGCGGCCTGGAGCTTGTCGATGACGTCGTCGTAGGCGTCCGCGCCGATGCCCGCGCCCCGGGTGTGGATCTCGGGCTCGCCGAGCATCTTGCCCGTGTTGGAGTCCACCGCGAGGACCACGGAGATGAAGCCCTCCTCTCCGAGGATGCGGCGGTCCTTGAGCGAGGCCTCGGTCACGTCGCCGACCGACGAGCCGTCCACGTACACGTACCCGGCCTGCACGGCGCCCACGATCTTGGCGCGGTTCTTGTACAGGTCGACGACCACGCCGTCCTCGGCGATGACGATGCGGTCGTTCGGGACACCCGTGAGCTTGGCGAGGTCGGCGTGGGCTCGCATGTGCCGCCACTCGCCGTGCACCGGCATGAAGTTGCGCGGGCGCACCATGTTGAGCACGTAGAGCAGTTCGCCGGCGGAGGCGTGCCCGGAGACGTGCACCAGGGCGTTGCCCTTGTGCACGACGTTGGCGCCCCAGCGGGTCAGGCCGTTGATCACCCGGTTGACCGAGGTCTCGTTGCCCGGGATGAGCGACGAGGCGAGCAGGACGGTGTCGCCCTCCGCGATGCGGATCTGGTGGTCGCGGTTGGCCATGCGGCTGAGCGCGGCCATGGGTTCGCCCTGCGATCCGGTGCAGACCAGCACGACCTCGTCCGGCGGCATCTTGTCGAGCTGCTTGACGTCGACGATGGTGTCGCCGGGGATGCTCAGGTAGCCGAGGTCGCGCGCGATGTTCATGTTGCGGACCATGGAACGGCCCACGAACGCGATCTTGCGACCGTGCGCGGTCGCCGAGTCGATGACCTGCTGGACCCGGTGCACGTGCGAGGCGAAGCACGCCACGACGATGCGTTTCTCGGCCTGCCGGAACACCTTGTCGATGGCGGCGTTCAGGTCGCGCTCGTTGACGATGAAACCGGGCTGCTCAGCGTTGGTGGAGTCGGACAGCAGCATGTCGACGCCCTCGTCACCGAACCGGGAGAACCCGGCCAGGTCGGTGAGGCGCCCGTCCATCGGCAGCTGGTCCATCTTGAAGTCACCGGTGTGCAGCACCGTGCCGCCGGGGGTGCGGATCCCCACGGCGAGCGCGTCCGGGATGGAGTGGTTGACCGCGAAGAACTCGAGGTTGAAGGGGCCGAAGTCGTGGCGCTCCCCCTCCTCCACCAGAACGGTCTCCGGCTTGATGCGGTGCTCGCCCAGCTTGGCGCTGATCAGCGCGAGGGTCAGCTTGGAACCGATGATCGGGATGTCGGCCCGCTCACGCAGCAGGAAGGGCACGCCGCCGATGTGGTCCTCGTGCCCGTGGGTGAGCACGATCGCCTCGACGTCGTCGAGACGGTCCCGGATGTAGTCGAAGTCCGGCAGGATCAGGTCGACACCGGGCTGCTCCTCCTCAGGGAAGAGCACACCGCAGTCGACGATGAGCAGACGGCCGTCGTACTCGAAGACCGTCATGTTGCGGCCGATCTCGCCGAGACCGCCAAGAGCGACGACGCGCAGGACGCCCTCGCCCTGGGGCGGGGGCGGGCCGAGCTCGGGGTGCGGGTGACTCATACGGAACCCTCCGTGAGACGTTCGACGCGAACAGCACTGGCAGGCACGGCCTGGTGCGGCGCGAGCCCGATCGGGCCCTTGACCCCGGCAGCCGCCAAGTCTTCGCGGAGGAGTGCCTGGAGCTCGGAGGACGCGTCGGCGAGCGGTGTGCGGACCGGCCCGGAGGGCAAGCCGAAGAGGTTGAGGACGGCCTTGGTCGTGATGACGCCCTGGGTGCGGAACATGCCGGTGTAGACCGGGGTGAGGCGGCGGTGGATCGCCAGCGCCTGGCCGACCTCACCGTCGTCGAAGGCGTCGATCATGTCGCGCAGGTCGCTGCCGACGATGTGGCCGACGACGCTCACGAAACCGGCCGCGCCCACGGAGAGCAGGGGCAGGTTCAGGATGTCGGTACCGCAGTAGTACGCCAGGTCGGTGCGCTCCATGACCCAGGAGCTGGCACCGACGTTGTCCTTGGCGTCCTTGTTGGCGACGATGCGCGGGTGCTCGGCCAGCCGGACCAGGGTCTCGGAGGCGATCGGCGTGCCCGTCCGGTGGGGGATGTCATACAGCATGACCGGCAGCTCGGTGGTGTCGGCGATCTCCGAGAAGTGCCGGATCAAGCCCTCCTGCGGGGGCTTGTTGTAGTACGGCGTTACGGCCAGCAGGCCGTGCGCGCCCGCCTTCTCGGCGGCCTTCGCGAGCCGGACGCTGTGCCGGGTGTCGTTGGTGCCGACCCCGGCGACGACCTGGGCGCGGTCACCGACGGCCTCGACGACCGTGCGGAGCAGGCGCTCCTTCTCGTCGTCGCTGGTCGTGGGCGACTCACCGGTCGTGCCGCTGATGATCAAGCCGTCGTTGTGCTGCTCGTCCACCAGGTAGGTGGCGAGTCTCGCGGCGCCGTCGTAGTCGAGTTCCCCGTCCTCGAGCATCGGGGTGACCATCGCGGTCAACATCTTGCCGAATGGGCGGTACTGGTTCTCTACCATCGCGTCTGAAAGGCTCTCGGGCCCGGTGCCGGAACGGCGGTGGGCCCGCAGGTGCCCCTCCTCCTCTCCATGTGCGTCAGAAATCAATGGGTGTGTCCCGTGCCGGGTGCTTTCCGCCGTGCACGGGCGAAGACGGCGCTGTACGTCCGTCGCCGCGACCGGCGTCTGCGGCCGGAAGCGGGAAAGTCTGTGTCGCCCCGCTCATGGGAGTGCGCGGAAGCTGATCCGGTTCGGCCCCCGTCCTCGTTGGTTGAGGTGAGGGGCGTCCCGGCGGGTGATACCGAATGTGGAGCCTGAGTCGAGCCTAGACCAGTGAACCTACCCTCCCCGGGCCCGCGCCACGCGGGCCGGACCCGGGGCACCGCCCTCGGGAGGCGGCGGGAGGGGTTGTCAGGTGGTGCTCAGTCGACCTTTGGTTCTCAGTCGTCCTTCTTGTCCGGAAGGAACATGCTGACCAACCAGCTCACGACAGTGACGACGATGGCGCCGAAGAAGGCGGCCCAGAAGCCGTCCACGTGGAAGGGCAGGCTGAACCAGTCGGAGATCCACGCCGTGAGCAGGAACAGCAGCGCGTTCACGACCAGGCCGATGAGACCGAGCGTCAGGGCGTAGAACAGGCAGCCGACCGTTTTCACGATCGGTTTGATGACCGCGTTGACCACGCCGAAGATCGCACCGACCGCGAGGTAGGTGACGATCTGCTCGGTGGTGTCCTGTGTCCTGACCTCGACTCCGGAGACCAGGAGGACAGCCGCCCAAAGGGCGAGCGCGTTCACGATTACTCTGATAATGAGGCTCACAACGTAGATGTTCCCATGCCAAGGCAAGGTCCGAAAACTCCGGTGACGGTGATCTTGTCGACCCGCGCCCCGTGCCCCTTCAGGAGGCCCCCGTGTCCAGTGCCCAGCAGTTCGTCCGCCCCGCCCGCGCAGCCGATGTGGACACCGTGGTGGACCTGCAGGTGGCGTCGTGGCGGGAGGTGTACGGGGACCTGCTCCCCGAGGACGTGGCCGAGAGCCTGTCCGGGACGGAGGCGCGTCGGCAGTTCCACGAACAGTGGACGGCGTCGCTGGAGTCGCCCCCGACGTCCAAGCACCGGCTGGTGGTCGCCACGGACGAGGTCGGCGGGGTGCGGACCGTGGTGGGGTTCGCGGCCTTCGGCCCGGCCGGGGACCCTGACCTGTGGCCCGCCACGGACGCGGAGGTGTTCGCGCTGCACGTGGACCCGGAGCGGGTTCGGGAGGGGCACGGGAGCCGCTTGCTGAACGCCTGTGTGGACCACCTGGTGGAGACCGGGTTCGGCAAGGTGCACGTGTGGACCCCCGAGGAGGAGAACGCGCTGCGGTCGTTCTTCGAGGCGTCGGGCTGGCGGGCGGACGGTGCCCGGCGGGAGATCGACATGGGCCGCCTGCTGCCGATGGCCCGGCTGCACGCCGCGATCTCGGAGTAGTTCCACCAGCTCCAAGTAGTTCCGAGTAGTCCAGCCAACTCCGAGTAGTCCAGCCAGGTACTACCGTTGGGTAGTTGTCTGGTGCGCCCCACGGCGTACCGCCTGAGCGAACTGGAGGACCGGCGCGTGGCCACGGTCAGTGAATGGGTTTCGGGGCTGCGCCCCCGCACGCTTCCGAACTCGGTCGTCCCGGTTGCGGTCGGCACCGCGCTGGCCTACTCCCTGGACGGGTTCGTGTGGTGGAAGGCACTGCTGGCCCTGGCGGTGTCGATGGCGCTCCAGGTGGGGGTGAACTTCGCCAACGACTACAGCGACGGGGTCAAGGGCACCGACACCGAGGAACGGACCGGGCCCACGCGGCTGACCGCGACCGGGCTGGCCGCTCCCAAGCAGGTGCTGGCCGCGGCGCTGGGGAGTTTCGCCCTCGCGGGTGTGATCGGACTGGTGCTGGTGGCCACCACCTCGTGGTGGCTGCTGCTCATCGGTGCGGCCGCGATCGCCGCCGCCTGGTACTACACGGGCGGTCGGACGCCCTACGGGTACCGAGGGCTGGGTGAGGTCTCGGTGTTCGTGTTCTTCGGCGTCGTCGCAGTGGTCGGCACGGTGTTCGTGCAGCTGGAGTCGGCACCCTGGCAGGCCTGGGTCGCGTCGGTCCCGGTGGGTCTGCTGTCCTGCTCGGTGCTGGTGATCAACAACCTGCGCGACATCCCCACCGACCGGGAGACCGGCAAGATCACGCTGGCCGTCCGCCTCGGCGAGGTCGGCACACGGCGCCTGTTCGCGGGGATGATCGTGGGGTCCTTCGTCGTGGCGCTCGTGCTGACCCCGGTGTCCTGGTGGGTGCCGCTGGTGCTGCTGTCCGCGCCGTTGGCCGTGCAGCCGCTCCGCCGGGTCCTGGGCGGCCAGGTGGGGCGTGAACTGGTGTTGGGTCTGGGTGAGACGGGGAAGCTGCAGATGGCGTTCGGTGTGCTGTTCTCGATCGCGCTCGCCCTGGGCTGATACCGAGTGGAGGGCTGACTCCTAGGGGGACTGACTCCTAGGGGAGACTGATTCCTAAGGGGACTGACTCCTAGAGGTACTGACTCCGAGCGGAGGCTGAGCGGATGCGGCACCTGTCTGACGCGACCGACGAGAGTTTCTACGCGAGCCTGCCCGCGACCAGGGGTGCGGCGGGCGCGCTGATCCGTTCGGGGTCAGGCGACGTGCTGCTCGTGCGGCGCACGTACAAGCCCGACCAGCCTTGGGGGATCCCCGGCGGGGTCATCGAGGCCGAGGAGTCCCCACTCGCCGCCTGCCGGAGGGAGATCGGTGAGGAGCTGGGCGTAACAGCCCAGGTTGGTGGCCTGCTGGTGGTGGACTGGGTCCCGTCACGGCCGCCCAGGACAGCGGCCCTGCAATGGCTGTTCCGGGTGCGCGTTCCGGGGACGGGTTCCCAGATGGAAGTTCCGGAGGCGAGTTTTCAGCTGCCGCCCGACGAGCTGTCCGGTTGGGAGTGGGTACCGCCCGAGAAGCTCCACGAGTACTTGCCCGAGCACATCGCACGTCGAATGCTGGCCGCGGTCTCAGTGGATGACAGTGGTGACGGTGGTGGGGGTGGTGGGGCTCCGGTCTACCTAGAAGACGGGCAGCCCGTCCTGCCACGGTGAGGGTGGTGGGGGTGGTAGTGATGGTGGGGATGGTGGGGATGGTGGGGGTGCCCTTGCCCTTGTGGTTTGGGGTTCCCTCCTTTCCCGCCGCCCGATTGTGGCCGTCTCCGCTACGCGCCTCAAGGTCGTCGCCATCGAGCGCTTCGCGCATCAACGGCGCTCCACCTTGACCCGCTTCGCTGCGACGGCGGGTTGGCGGCTATCGGGAAAGGGGGACGGGTGGTTGAGGCCCATGCCGGGTCGGCCTGGCGGCCGATGCCTGCCCCTGCGCCGGAGCGTTGACGCCTGGCGGTGTCGCGGCCGGTCAATGTGCGCGGCGGACCCCGAACAGCACGGCCTGCGGCCGGTGGGGCCACTACGCCAGAGCACACCGGTTGGGGGTGTCGCGGCCGGTCATGGTGTGCGGCGAACCCCCCGGGATGGGTCTCGGTGAGCGGTGAGGGCCCCGGTTGGAAGCACTATCGGGGGTGAGGTTGCTTCTAGGCAGGGGTCTGGGCTGGGTCGGGGTCCCCGTCCGGGTCCTTACCCTTCTCCTTGTTCCGGTTGCGGTGGGAGGGGCGGCCCTGCCAGATGGAGGCCTCCGGGTTGGTCTCCCTGCGGTACTTCAACCGGTTGTGGTCCGAGCACAACGGCTGGATATTGTCCGCACTGGTGGACCCGCCGGCCGAGAAGCTGATTTTGTGGTCGGCCTCCGACCCGCTAGCCGGGGTGTTGCACCCCTGGGGCCAAGCGCAGGTGGTGTGACCGAACATCCCCGCATCCCGCAGAGCACCCGTGGCATCGCGCTGGGTACGGCCCACGTCCAACACCGTCTCCCCCTTCGGGGAGGTGATCATCCGACGCAGCACACTGTTGG
>NZ_BAAHAR010000037.1:0-95399 GCF_054777395.1 Nocardiopsis oceani | reverse complement strand
GGGCGAGCCAAGTGGACCAACCGGTGGAAGCGGGCGCTGAATGCCTTCGAGGTGACCTTCGAGGGCCGGCTGACCCCGACACGCCGCTGACCAGGAAAAATAGTTACACCCTTAACTTGACACACCCTGTGAAGACGGCGGCGCTTACTCTCCAGCCGTTGCGGAGGGCGCCGACGATGCGGAGCCCGGTCAGGTGGGGGAAGAACAGGTTGAAGAGGGAGGAGAGGGACACCTGGCATCATCGCGAGCAGAGCCCTGTCGGCGCAGGCGCTTCATCAAATCCGTGCCAGAACCACTTTTCAAACGAAGTTGACAGGACGTGCACTCCGTGCCCATTTCTTGAGCTAGGCACGACACAGCGCTCAGGCACGTGCACCTTCTCGGTACTTCCCTCCGCATGCCCGGACTCAAACTTCTGCGAGGTTCTCAAAATCCATTAGCCAGGGCGCACGGCGGACATGAACTTTCCGTCGTAGTAGCTGTTAGCGACGTCGTCGAAGCGGATCGGTTGGCCGGTTCTCGGGGCGTGGATCATCTGGCCGTCGCCGACGTACATCGTCACGTGGGAGGGCGGGCCCGGATAGCCGCCGGTGTCGTAGAAGAGCAGGTCTCCCGGTGCGAGAGCATCGAGGGGCACTTCGGTGCCGATGTTGACCTGGTCGACGGTGACTCTGGGTATATCCACCCCCGCTGCTTCCCAGGCGCGCAGGGTCAAACCCGAGCAGTCGAATTCGTCCGGTCCTGTGCCTCCCCAGACGTAGGGCTTACCGAGCTGCTGGATGGCCCATTCCGCGGCGATGCGGCCCTTCTCGCTTCCTCCCTCGGGGACCGCATGGTCAGCGGTGGGGAGGGCCTCGTACTCGGCGATGTTGGACATGACGTTGTCCACGTAGACGTCCCACGGGTTGTAGCGGTGCAGCGCGTCGCGGAGCTCGGTCTCGTCGCTGAAGTCGACCTGGTTGTCGGGGTGGCTGGTGCACAGCTCGACGGTAGTCGAAGCGGTGGCGTCGTAGACGTTGTGCGGGTCAGCGATACCGTCGTCGTTTCCGTCTACCCCGTGTTCGGCCCACCACTTGGGCAGGAGCTGGGTCACCCCGACAGCGGCGTCGTAGGTGGTGTTGTCGTCCCACCGGCCGTCGTCGGTGTCGTAGTGCGGGGTCCAGTTGTTGCCCGCACCGGTGCCGTCCAGGATCGGGCCGATGACGGGCGGGTCGGTGTCGCCGGTGTCGGAGATGGTGCTCGTGGCAGCGTGGTCGGACTCCTCGCGGCCGATGCCGGCGAGGATCTGCCAGGTCATGTCGGTGCAGCCGGGGTGGAGTTCCTCGAGATTCTGGGCGGCGGTGGTGTAGGCGTCCAGGAGGACGGGGTGGATGCCGGGCACGTCTTCAGCGGGTACCTGGGCGTTCTCGATGCGCTCGCGTTCCTCGTCTCCGGTACCCACCGCGCCGATGATGGCGACGAGCAGCAGGAATCCGGACCCTAGGGCGATGACCAGCTTGACCATGGGTCAGCCCAGGTCGGCGAGGGTCCGGACGCTGTGGGTGGGATCGCCGAGTTGGCGCCAGATGGGTCTGGCTGGGCCGGGGTGGGTGAGCTGTTCGTGGGTGGTCACGTGTGCTGACACCGACGATGGTGCGGCCAGATTGCGGCACATGGCGGTCAACCGTCGGGTAGAGGGGACGACGAACAGCACGGTGGAGGTGAGTCCGCTGCTCTGGGCGAGGAGGTAATAGCGGTCGAGCTTCTCGGCCAGGCGGGGGTGCGGTTCGGTTCCGGTGTCGTACTCCAGGAAGGTGTCCACCACCGTGTCGCCCTGCTTCCAGCGCAGGTAGGCGTCGGGACGTACCCGGTTGCCCCAGGCGTGGCGACAGCGGTGTTCGGGCCACCACTTCTGCACGCTGGTGCCGCGGAGCTTGCGGGCGTTGACGGTCAGGTCCACCCACGTCTGGGTCACGCCCACGGTGTGGCGGAGTTGGGTGGAGCGGAACAGGCGGTCGTCGGTTCGGCTGTGGGGTTCGAGCTCGTTCGAGGCGGTGCCGAGCGCTTCGGCCAGCGTTCGGGCTCCTGTGGCGCTGAGCGTCCAGTGGGAGGGCGGGCGCACCTCGAGGTGGGGTGGCAGGAAGCGGCGGACCAGGCCTTTCCTGGCCAAGGCGAGCATGCGGCGCTGCGCGACGCGGGAGTAGGGGCCGTGGAAGAAGACGATGCCGACCTGGGGTGTGGTCATGACCCGGTGGGTGGCCAGTGCCTGCAGGATGCGGAGGTCGCGGTCGGTGAGTCGGGTCCCCATCAGTAATCCCCTTCCTGGGTGCGCGGGTCTGGTCGGCGGGTGCGCTTCGTTCGGGCAGTCCTCGGGCTGAAGACCGCTTTGCTGGCCTTGCGGATCTGGGCGGCTCGTTTGGGGATAACTCCCGGAAGCGGCCGGGTGCGCATGGTGCAGGCGGGGAGCTCGGCGGCGCCGTGGAGAGTTCGGACTGCGGCTTGGTAGGGGCCGAGGTGACTCAGGTCGTGGGCGCGCAGGTGCGGAAGCGTGTGGCGTTCGAGCTTGGCGGCGTCCTCGGGTGCGGAGTTGAAGAGGATCTTGGTGCGGCAGTTGGCGTGTACCGCCGCGCGTGTGTCGGCCGGGAACTGGCTGAGCTCTTGGTGGGCGATGACCATGGCGGCGCGGTAGCCGCGGGCCTCGGCGAGCATGTCGGCCAGAGATCCGGGGAGTCGCAGGAAGTTCGCGGCCTCGTCTATGTAGAGGCTGGTGTCGGGTCGTCGGTGTTCGGGAACAGAGGCGCGGGCGGTGATGGTGTGCCAGGTTGCGGCCAGGGTGAGGGTGCCGATGAGCGCGGCGGTCTCCTCCCCCAGGCGTCCTTTGGATAGGCGCATGAGGACCAGGCCGCCGTGGTCGAGAAGGTGGGGCAGGTCGACGGTGGTCGCACCGGAGGCCAGGACAGCCGAAGCCCACGGCCGCAGCAGTACTGAGCGGAGCTTGTTGAGCAGCGGGTCGGTCGCAGCCGCGCGCATCTGTGGGGACTGGGCTGCGTACCAGACCCAGAAGTCCACCAGGGCCGGGTCTTCGGTTCTCTGTCGGGCCAGGGTGTGCTGGGCGAAGGAGTGGTCGGCCAGCAGGCGCGGGATGTCTCCGATGGTCAGGGACGGGTCTTGGGCTCGGGCCAGGGTGAGGGTGCTGGCTCGGAGGATGTCTTCCATCCTGGGTCCCCAGGAGGAGGCGTAGAGCTTGCGGAAGATGCCGGTGACGGTGTCGGCGGCGTGTTCGGGGCTGCCGAGTTGGAGGATGTTGATCCTCGGTGGCGGTGCCGGGTCGGCCGGGTCGAAGAGCGCCGTGGTGCCGATCGCGCTCTTGGGGAGCCGGTCGAGTACGTCGGTGACGAGGTCCCCTCGGGGGTCCAGGAGGAGTGCGCTGCGTCCGGCTTCGGCGTCCTGGAGGACCATGTTGGTCAGCAGTGTGCTCTTGCCCGAGCCGGTCTTGCCGAGGATGTGGGTGTGGTGGCGGCCGGCGGCGACCTCGTAGGCGACCGGGCGCGCGGGTCCGATGTCGGCTTCTCCGAGAACGCGAACCCGTCCGGTTCGGGGGACGTCGGGGCTGGGAGCGATGCGGCGGGCGCTGGCCCTGGTGAGTCCGGGGACAGCGGTGTCGGTGGGCAGGTGGGCCAGGGCGGCCAGTTCCTCGGTGGTGAGCAGGTAGCCGCGGGCCAGGTAGCGACGGTTGGTCCACAGCCTGGGGATAGGTGTCCACTGGCGGCGGAACCCGTTGAGTCCGGAGGTGTAGGCGGCCAGGCAGGCGGCGATGGCGCTGGCACGTGCGCGGATGCGTCGGTGAACGGCGGCTCCGGTGTGTCCGGTGCTGACCAGGACGCTGATTTGGCAGGCCAGGCGGGGTGCGGCGGCCTTGCGGAGGATGGCTCGGACGTCGTCGGTAATCCCGGGGAACACTGTGGTGCCTGCCCCTGAGGCAGGGGGTTGCAGGTTCAGAAGGGAGGTGCGCACTCCGCGCAGTTGCGCTGCGGAGGCTCGGCCGCTGGCGGCTCGGCGGGGTGAGGCAGGGCGCGCGCAGATGCGGACCACGGCGTTCTGTCCGGGGGCGAGGTCGGAGAGTTCGCCGAGCAACCCGCGCAGAGGGTCTTCGGTGAACTTGGTCCGGATCGGGTACTGGTCTCCCCTACTCAGGCGCTGCCATCCCCCTGCGACGTGTGCACCGTCGGGGATGGCGGTGGTGGCGGGCCGGATCCGGGTGGTGGCTCCGGGCCAGTCGGCCTGGACAGCGCGTTCGAGGGAGCGGGCGCTGACCGTGCCGGGTAGCCAGATCTGAATGCGGATGCCCGTGGTGGAGGCGATGTATTCCCAGGACAGGTGCGGTGCCAGGAGCCGGTGGGTCCAGCGTGGGCGCAACAGCCCCAGGGTGTGCGTCCAGAAGGCTGTGGCCTGGTCCACGGTGGTTTCGGGTGGTGCGTGGATTTCCAGGATCTGGGCGCCGCGGCGCAGGTAGGCGTACCGGGCTGCTCGGAGCGCGAACACGCTGGCAACCCACGAGGCGAGCCCGCCGAGCACGGTCGCCGCGATGGCGGGGATGTTCAAGGTCAGGTCTGTCAGCATCAGAACTCCCCCTGGAGACGTGCGAGCTCGACGGGGTCGGTGGTGATCAGCCGGTGTTCGACCGGAGAGGCCAGGGCGCGGAACACCGCCCGGTGGCGGCCCGCGGCCAGGAGCGCCACACCGCGTTCAGCGCTGGCGACGATCTGGCGTTCCCCTTGGGAGAGGTGGAAGGACTCGCAGACGGCGTCGAGGTTCTGCGGGGCCTGGCGCAGCAGTAGCTGCGTGGAGGCGTTGGCGGCCACGGCGCGGCCCAGGTCCGTGGCGAGCAGGTCGGCCACGTCTTGGGTGATGAGGGTGAGCCCGGCCCAGTGTCGGCGGGAGTTCTTGGCGAAGTTGAACAGGTAGCGCGCTCCGACCGGGTCGCGGAGCAGGGTCCAGCCCTCGTCGATGGTGATCAGGCGCGGGCGCCGGTCGGCGGGGTTGGTGACCTGTCGCCACAGGGCGTCCAGGGCGGTGAGCAGGCCGACGGTCTTGAGCTCTTCGGGTAGGTGGCGCAGGGAGATCACCGACAGGTGGCCGGTAAGGCGTGCGGTGGTGGGGCCGTCGAAGAGGCCTTTGCGCGAGCCCGTGACGAAGGGTTCGAGCTGGTCGGCCAGGGAACGTGCCCCTCCGGTGGGACCGGTACCGCTGTCGGAGTCCCGCAGGGCGGTGACCAGGTCGGCCAGGACCGGCGGGGTCCGGCTCCAGGATTCCGGGTCCTGGTCGATGCCGTGGTCGGCGTAGATCTGCAGGACCGCCCGGTCCAGCAGGGCGCTCTGGGTGGCGTCCAGGCGGCCGATCATGGCGGTGACCAGGGTCTGCAGGAACAAGGTGCGGCTGAAGAAGGCCTGCGGTCCGGTGCCGGTCAGGTCGAAGGGGTTCAGGCGTCCCTGCGGTGAGCCCAACGGGACGCGGTTGCCGCCCACCGCGTGGGCCAGGTGGAGGTATTCGTCGGTGGGGTCGATGACGCTGACCTGCACCCCGGTGTACAGGGAGCGTAGGAGTTCGGTCTTGGCGAGGAAGGACTTTCCGCTGCCGCTGCGGGCGAGGATGATCGCGTTGCTGTTGTCCAGCCCTCCGTGGAAACGGTCCCAGTTGACCAGGCCGCTGGAGTGCAGGTTCTCGCCCAGCACCACCCCGGTCCGGCCGGTGTCCGAGGACAGGTCCGCTCCGCTGAGCGGCATCAGCGCGGCCAGGGCCTCGGTGTCCACGGTGCGGGTCATCCCCAGGGCGTCAACCCCCAGGGGCAGAGTGGAGCGCCAGCCCTGCCAGGGGCGGAAGGTGGTCGGCGCCAGGTCCAGCAGGATGGAACCGGCCAGGGCGTGCAGACGGCGCAGGTCCGCGTCCAGGGCCTCGGCGGTAGGGGCGTGGACCGTGATGTAGACGGCCAGGTGGAAGAGTCGGCTCTCCCCCATGGCGACGCGTTCGGCGAGTTGGGCGGCGTCGTCGGCGGCCGCTGTGCGCTGGGGATCGTCCAAGCGCCCGTGGTCGGCATCCGACCGCCAGGCCGATTCCAGGCGCGCACGGCGGCGGCGCAGCCTCTGGCTGGCGATCTGCGTGGGGACCGGGACCAGGTGGAAGGCGATATCGACCCTGCCGGGGAAGGCCAGCAGTGGGTCCGCCCACCCGGGGCGGACGTCGTGCGGGTAGCCGGTGGCCACCATGGTCTGGGTGAGCCAGCCGTCGGTCTCCAGGTGGCGCGGATACAGACGGATCGCGGGTGTGCGGGTCATCGGTCCTCCTGCGGTGCGGTGGGCTCGTGCGCGGTGCGCAGGGAGTGGGTGATGATCTGTTCGGCCTCGGGTCCGTCGCAGGGACGGGCGGTGATGTCGAGGGCGGCAAGCTGGGAGACCGTGTCCTCGGCCCGTCGCAGCAACATCCCGCCCGCCTCGGCAGGACCGCCGTGCGCGGTCAGGACCAGCAGCACGCGGTGGTGGACGAGGTCGTGGTGGTGTTGCAGGTCCTCCAGGAACCGGGCGTGGGCACTGGCGGCGCGGCGCAGCGGCGCGGGGAGTTGTTCGGCCCGGGTTCGCAGGCGCCGAATGTGCGGGGTCGGGTCCATCCACCTGCGTTGGACGATGATCTGGACCGGCTCGGTGAGCGAGTCCAAGAAGCCCGCGAACGTACCCAGGACCTGGTCCTGTTCCTCTCCGGAGAAGAGGTGGAAGGGAACGCTGGTACAGGTCAGGATGAGCGCCGAACGGCCGCCGAGGTCGAGCACCCCGTCCCGGTCGATGCGCGGAGCGGCGTCGTCGGGCTGTCGCTGGCGGGGCAGGGCGCGCCACCGGAGGGCCAGCAGGGCCATCTGGTCGAGTCCGATGCCGTCCCTGCGGCCGCAGGCCAGCACCCAGGCGCTGCCCACCAGCACCACCATCATGGTGATCAGCAACCACAGGGGCAGTCGGCCGAAGGCCGCGGTGAACAGGCCCCAGCAGGCCAGCAGCGCGGGACTGATCACCAAGAGCTGGTGTGCGGTCAGGTTCCACAGCAGCGGTTCGGGCCGGTCGATGTCGGCGGGGATGCGCGCTTGCCAGGTCGAGTCCTTGTCCACGGTCACTCCTCCTCAGGGCTGGTAGGTCGGGTCATCGGCGCCACCACCGGCGTTGTGAAGGCGGGCGGGGCCTGCGGTGGGTGCCTCCTGATCGCCGTCTCGGAGACCACGTGGCAGGGCTGCGCCAGCGCGGGGGCGATGGTGGGCCGTGTGCACCCGAGCCGGTCTGGGCTGGAGTCGGGTGAGCGCCACTGGTGTGTTGGCGAGGCCTGCCGTGCGCGGCTTTCGGCTGAGTCCTCCCGGAGGGCGGCTGTCCTGGCCGGTGCGGTTGCCGGTGCCTGCCCAGCAACCGTTGGGGTGTGGGCACGGTGGTGGGCTGGTGCGGAGGCGACGAGTCGCGGGAGCCTGGCCGGTGCGGAGGCACAGGGATCCGGGGGCCTGGCCGGGGCGCGGGCGGGTTCCCGCCCGGAGTCGGCCCCTGAGGTGGACGCGGGGTCGGTCTGCCTGCCCTCGGAGTGTGCGGCTGGGTGGTCCGGGTTGGGCCGCCCCCATGGTGGGTTCCGGGACTGCCGAAGCGCCAGGTACGCGCTCTTCGCGGCAGGGCAGCGGTGTGGGCCTGTGTTGTGGAGCCGCCCGGGCGTCTGCGCAATAGATGTCCGATCCGCCTCGTCCGGGCCCCGCCAGCGGCCGCGGTTCCCGCCGCTCCGCCCGTGATCGCGCCCAACGCCAAGGCCGTTGCCGCGGTCTTGGCCAGGCCTGCCCCGGGCACGCGCGCAGCAGGCGGGGACCAGACGGCTTTGTAGGCCCACATCGGGATGCGGATCTGGACGTAGACAAGCACCAGGAGCAGGGCGAGATCCACCAGGTCCGCTTCTCCGCTCATCACGTCGGCCATGCCGAAGAAGGCCGCGGTATCCCCCTCGAAGAACACACGGACCAGAGCCACGTAGGCGATCGCCTGCGCGACCGGAACGAGCATCACCGCGCCCAGCGCGCGCCACCACATCTGCGCGACCCGGTTGGTATAGGGCAGCGCGTGGAAGGCGAGCATGAGCGGTCCGCCGACCATGAGCAGGATCACGATGACGATGCGGATGATCTCAACGACCAGCCAGAGCACCAGCAGGACGACGAACACCACCAGGAAAAGGACGATGACCGTGCTCTCCTGGCTCAGGGCCGGAATGGTCTTCTCACGCAGGTTCTGCGCGGCCACACCCGAGTCGATGCCGCTGGCGACGATCGCCGTGGCGACGGCGGTGGAGACTTCGGCGGCCAGGGCCACCACGGTCAGCGACACGTTGGCGGCCACCCACCCCACCACCAGCCGAGGTAGAAGCTCCCGCGCGCCGAACTGGGACTGGAGGCTGTGGTGGGCCATGACCACGAAAGCGACAGCCAGGACCAGCAGGGCGTAGAGAATGTTGACGGTAGTGACCGCGCCGTCCCAGATCCCGCTGATGCCCTCGGTGGGGGCCGGGGTGGTGAACATCTTCTCGGCCACCCAGCCGAAGAGCGGTTCGAGGATGTCCACGACCAGGCCGTGGAACCACTTGCTGATGTGGCAGGAGACCTCGAGTGCGCCGCAGTCGAAGACGTCCCCGTACTCCTCGGCCAGGTCCGGCGGTTCCCCGCCCCTGCTTCCTCCCCCGCCTCCACCGCCCGGTTCGGGCTCCCGCGGCGTGCTCACAGGGACTCGTATTCGGTGACGTAGTCCAGGGCGATCAGGATGACCTCGCCGACCATCGCGACGAGGTAGCCGATCGCCGCCCCCTTGAGGGCGTTCTTGGCCTTGTCGATCTCCCCTGGGTCTCCCCCCGCCATGATCCAGCGCAGCCCGGCGACCACCACGAAGAAGCTGGAGACCGACACCGCGAGCATCTGCCCCAGGCGCGTGAGGCGGCGGATCACGTCTGCCAGCTCGGAGAAGTGCAGGCTGGCGGGGTCGGCGAAGGCCGCCGAAGCACCGCCGACCAACAGCACCGGCACCGCGGCCAGTACCAGGGCCGCGTCCGCGAGAACACGTCTGCTCCGTGCTCTTGTGTCCTTCATCCCGCCACCCCCGAGCAGGTGTTACGCCGTGGTTGAGCAAGACCGGGGCGCATGCGCGAGCAACGGCATCCGCCCCGGTGGGCCGTGCCGTTCAGGCCGCTGTGAGCTCGCCTTCAGCAGGAGGTCGTGTCAGGCCGCGGGCCAGCCGCTGCTCGGCGCGGGAGCGGATTTTGGCGAGCTTCCAGTAGGTCTGGCCCTGTTCTCGGGCTACCGAGACCAGCGAGGCGCCCTCCAGGCGTGTTCGCCCGATCAGGTCGGCCTCCTCACGGCGCAGCAGGCCTCGGGCGACCGCGCGTTCGAGGACCTCGTCGGGGCTGCCGGCTGAGCAGGGCGGCCCGTCGTGCCGGTGGGGCTTCACCGCCTGCTCGCTCTGGAGCGCTTTGCGTGCGCGCAGTCCTGCCCGCAGGGCGCGGCAGCGCAGCATCCAGGGCAGGCGGTACCAGGACTCGTTGACCTGCCGAACCGCGTTGACGAACCCGGCCACGAGTTCGGCGCGCACCTCGTCGGCCTGGTGCCGGTCCAGGCCCTCGCACAGCTGCTTCGCGCACGAGCGCAGGGCAGGCATGGCCAAGCCCAGGGCGGCGACCATCCACTCCTCGTAGTCGCGGGCCTCCCGGATCACCTGGCGCCAGACCCGGTCGCGCACTTCGCGGGCGAGCGTGCCGTCCAGCAGCAGGGCACGCAGCTCCGCCAGGTCCGTGGGGCGTACGTCGGTGTAGGGCTGGACCAGCTCACCCAGTGCGCTGATCTCCAGGTCCAGGCGCAGGAACTCGCGCTCGGTGGCTGCAAGAAGTCCGGCCATGGTGTCTCTCCCCCTTGTGATGGGTCATCAGGACGAGACCCACCACAAGGGGGGCGGCTAACAACGGGCTGACCGGCCACGGACGGACGGCTCGCAGCGCGCTCACACCGCGCGCACACCCGGCTGACGACGGCGTCCAGCAGGAGAGCAAGATGCACTGCTATCGGCGCGGGGTACCGCACCGATACGCCTCTGACCAGGGATGACATCGGCAGGAGAGGCTGACAGGGCGCGCACAGGGCTGACACCGCAGGGGTTGACCGAACAGTTACCGGTTTCCCGGGGGTGCTCGCCCGAGCACCCCCGGCGGCGGAACTATCCGGTCCCGCACATCACCCGGTCGTAGTGGCGCTGCGCCCGCTCAGCGGCCGCGGACCGGCCGTAGTGGCGCACCATCTGCGCCGACTCCCACCCGTTGAGCTCCTGCAGGTCCTCCGGGTGCCCTCCCCCTGCCAGGTACCGGTGCGAGAAGTCGTGCCGGTACCGGTGCGTGTTCGCGTTGGCCACGTTGGCCCGGCCCGAGGGGCGGTAGAGCATCTGGGAGATCTCCGACGGGGTCAGCGCCCCGCCCTTCCGCGACAGCCACAGGAACGGCATGTGCGTGTCCGGGTGCTGGGCGCGCTGACGAAGGTGGCGGTCCAGGTCCTTGGTGGGGCGTGCGTGAACTTCACGTGCCGACTCTTGTCGCCCTTGCCGGTGACGAAGGCCCGCCGCTTGTCCAGGGAAACGTCGCTGAGCTTGAGACCGGCCAGCTCGGCCAGGCGTATGCCGGTAGTGGTCGCTATTGGCCTGGGTGTCGGCTACATCCAGGGTGATGCCATCGATCGACATCAACCGCAGCGTGCCCGCGAAGGCTCCGGGTGTGGTGGCATCGGCCATCGGGGGACTTCCTCGGTGCTGCCATGTCTCTCATCCTTCCCAGGATTGAGATCCTCCATCAGACCCGGTACGAACCACCACCGAACGTGGGACAGAGTCGGAATGGGGACAGAGCCCTTATCTATACGGTCCTGACTAAACCGGTCTCTCATCAGATCCTCCAGCGGTCCCCCCGGCGGGCTGTGCTGGATCCGCGCCTACTGGAGCGGGCTGTGCCTCGGTTACCGCCTCATGGTGGTCCAGCGTGAACCGGTAGGGGCCCATGAACAGAAGGCAGATGATCGCGACGGCCACCATGAGGATGATGGGCAGCGCCCCAGCCTGGTAGGAGCCGGTGGCACTGTGGATCTGACCGAGCAGGAAGATCCCGAACGCAGAGCCTTGCGCGTAGAGGAAGTACACGAATCCGAGGACCCGGCCGTAGGAGTGCTGCGGGAAGTAACGGCTGCACATGTAGGCCGCCACATCGCCTTCGGCGCCCAGCCCCAGGCCGACCAGGGCGGCGCCGAGGAAGATCAGGCCTATGTCGGGGGAGGTGATCAGGAGGAAGACACCGACGCCGCACAGGGAGAAGATGACGGCGCTGACCATGGGAGCGTAGAACAGGTCCAGGAGGAAGCCGACGATGAACCGGGCCGCGATCGAACTCAGGGACAGAACAGAGAGGACGGTCACCGCTGTGACAGCGTCCACGCCCTTGTCCGTGGTCAGGGGGACCGTCTGGCCCATCAGGCCGAAGGTCGCCGAGGAGACCAAGAAGATCGCGATGGACAGCAGCCAGAACTGACGGTACTTCCGTGCGATGGTGAGCAGGGACTCGCCCGCGGTGGTCCCCTTCTTGCGAGCCGCTCGGCGCTCGGCATCGTGCTCTGCGGGCATCTTCGTGACGAATGCGTATACGGAGGCCGGGATGATCATGCACAGTGCCCCGATGACGAGAAATGTCATCCGCCATCCGCCCCAGGCGAGCACCCAGCTGGCGAGGTAGGGCATCATCACGCCGCAAGCGCCCAGCCCGGTCATGAGGATGCCGATCGCCAGTCCGCGGCCGTTCTTGAACCATGCGCTGACGACAGCGGAATGGGCGACCGGATTGACCGCACCAGCGCTGGCGCCGACGAAGAAGCACAGCAGGTAGTAGAGGAACTCGCTGTTCGGTAGCGCCGCCATGAGCATGATCCCGCCCCCGAAGCCCAAGGACATGGGAACGGACGGGATGCGGGGGCCGTAGCGGTCGATGAGGAAGCCCAGGGCCACGATGCTGATGCCGACCATCACGGTCTGCAGGGAGAGCCCGTTGGTCATGACGCTGCGATCCCACCCGAATTCCTCGGTCATGGGTGTCGCGAGCACGTTGACCAGCACGTTGACGGTGCTGGTGCCGAACAGCAGGGTCACGAATCCGGTGACGACGTACCACCATCTATTGCGATGGCCGACCCGTGCCCGGACCAGTGTCAAGCCACTTGAGCTCATGGAAACTCCAAGGATTTAGACGGCGGGCGTCGCTCGACGCACGTACTGGGTGATGCGGGTCACGCCCGCCGTCCATAGAATCATTTGAACTGTCCAAACTCAAGGGTCAGTCCAAAAACACTTCATCCACACGCATCTGGTTCAGCTGCGCCTGGCTTGGCTTGCTGATCGCCATCGGAGTCGACAACCGCGGCCACTGTGAGCTCCGGCGTCCAAGCTGCTACCGATAGGGGCTGCGCGGGGTGGTGAAGCTACTCTCGGGGCTCGGTTGCCCGCGAGCGGATAGGAGTCGAACCGGTTGCGGCCTGCATCTGAATCGGACATTTCTCCGATTTGTTAACAAATCTGACATTGAGGTGATCTCAGCAAGAATTAATGGCTGATCGCGACACCAAGGCACGAAGGCGGCACCAGGGGATAATTCGCCGATCGCCTGACAAAAGAACGGAGCCCCAGGTAGAAGAGGTATCTGCGAAGAAAACCCTCGAACACCTGAAAGGCTCCGTTGGTCACCTATCGTGCCACACTCGACGTCCCGGCGGAACTCGTTCGCCACCTGGCCTGCCTCCTGCGCTCCCACCGCCGCACCCTGGGCACACGCGCCAACACCCGAGCGCTGAGCTGCCACCACCAAGCCATCCTGGTCCTGCGCCACTTTCGCGACCGCACCGATGCCCACCGCCTGGCCACCGACCACGGCATCTCCCGCGCCACCGCCTACCGCTACATCGACGAGGGCACCACCGTGCTCGCCGACCAAGCCCCCGACCTCCACCAAGCCCTGTGCCAGGCCACCGAGCAGGGACTGAACCACCTCGTCCTGGACGGAATCGTCATCCCCACCGACCGCTGCTCGGAAAAGACCACCAACACCAGGGGAAAGGAAGTCGACCTGTGGTACTCCGGAAAAGCCCACACCCACGGCGGTAACGTCCAAGGCCTGATGGGACCGGACGGGTTCCCGCTCTTTGTCTCCCAGGTCGAGCCCGGGTCGGTGCACGACCTGTCCGCGGCCCGCACCCACGTCCTGGGAGCGCTGCACGCCGCGGCTGCCGCTGGGCTGGTGACCTTGGCCGATGCCGGATACCAAGGTGCGGGCATCGGCATCATCACCCCCGTCAAGCAACCGGTCACGGGCCCGCCCTTGGCTATCGGTAACCGCACCCACAACCGTCTTCACCGCGGAGTGCGCTGTTTGGGTGAGCGTGGCTTCGCGCTTCTCACCCAGCGGTGGCGGTTGTTGCAACACATCACCGCCAGTCCAGGAAAGATCGGTGACCTGGTCAAGGCCGCGCTTGTTCTCACACAATTCGAGCACGGGCGGTCGGCATAGAACTTGCTGAGATCACCTCATTGGAAACAGCGTGAGAGCTCACCCAATGCTCATGGAGTACTACTCAACCGATTCCAGCCCGACACCGTAGCCTTGCACCGCTCCGATTCATGCTTGACGAACACGCACACTGCCGATGAACTCGGCACCAACCGCGAGACACAAAGCAACGGGATCCGCAAGAACAATGAAACACGTTCCGCCCAGATCACCACTCCCATCCGACCTGGTCCAACATCGCTGCTGTCGAAGAGGGCCTGACAGAGGAGAACGCGAGATTGCGCGCCTAGATCGCCGAACTCACTACGGGGCACGAGATCCTGCGCAAGGCAGCTGCCTATTTTCCAGGGGAGATGAAACCGGGGGCCGCTTCGATTTCGTCGACGGCCACATGAGCGCCTGCGGCATCAAGCAATGGCGCTCGGTATTGAACCGGGCGTACTCCTCACTTATGCGCCCCGGGGCTCGGCGCTCGGTGGGGTGTTCAGAAGTCCACAGTTCCAAGCGAGCCTGCCCGACAGGCCTCCAGCAGTGACAGGGGCCCTGTTCACGATCTGAGACTAGGGAGATTCTGATGCTCGTAACTGTGTCGGAAGCGACAAGCCGTCTCGTGCGCAAGATCCTGCCGAGCACCTTCACGTTCGCGATCCTGCTGACCTTCCTGACACTCGCTCTCGGCATCGTGGTCGAGCGCGAAACGCCGCTGGCCATGCTCGATCACTGGTTCGCGGGATTCTGGGACTTCCTGGAATTTTCGATGCAGATGACGATGATTGTCATTACCGGTTATTGCATCGCAGTCGCGCCACCGGTCCAAAAGGTGATTTCTTGGGTCGCCAAGCGAATCACTACGAATCGGCAGGCCCTGTACACAACGATGACCGTTGCCGCAGTCGCCGCTTATATCAGCTGGGGCCTGGGCTTCATCCTAGGTCCGATATTCGTACGTGAACTTCGACGGCACCGGCAAGTCGATTTCCCTTTCCTCGTAGCCGCCGCCTACGGTTCCGCGGTCGCCGTACTCCCCGCAGGGCTGACCGTGACGGTGCCGCTGTTGATCAACACCCCGGGCCACTTCCTTGAGGAGGAAATCGGGCTCGTTCCACTCACAGAGACGATCTTTCATCCGACCCTGTTCGGCACCGCTGCGCTACTGCTGGCGGCCACGGTCCTGATTTTCACGGCCATGCAGCCCAAACGCATGCGCGGTACCAGCCTCGAATCCACCGCACCGGAAGAGGTGGATAGTGAACAGCGTGCAGCAGCGGGGGCAGGCACCGGCACGGGTGATAAGCAATCCCTACGCAGTCTTGGGTTCGGAGCGCGTGTCGACCACAGTCGGGTGGTCGCCTACACACTCGTCCTGGCTGGCGCGATCGTGTCCGTGCAGTGGTTCACCGAGCGCGGGTTTGACCTTGACCTGAACTTCCTCAACTTCGCCTTCCTCATGCTGGGCATCGCACTGCACGGCAGTCTGGCCAAGTACTTCGAGGTTGTGGTGGACGGTGTGCGCAGCGCCGCGGGCATCATCCTGCAGTTCCACTTCTATGCGGGCATCATGGGGATGATGGTGCTCTCAGGCCTGGCCACTACGGTCGCGGTCGCTCTGACCAGCGTGTCCACGCCAGCAACGGCGGGGTTCGCCAGTTTCCTCTCGACCGGATTCCTGAGTATCTTCATTCCCTCCGCGGGGGGTGGCTGGGGTGTCCAGGGCGACATCCTCGTGCAGTTGGCCAACGAACACGACGTAGCCATACCGGTCGTGGTAGCCGGTTACACGCTCGGGGACATGTGGGCCAACCTCTTCAACCCGTTCTTCGCCCTGCCAGCGCTCGGGGTGACCGGGCTGGGACTTCGTGACCTGTGGGGTTACTGCCTCGTTATGTTCGTGGCCTACTTCATCATCGCCAGCATCGGAATCATCGTCTTCCCGCTCCTGACAGGGGCGGTGTAGGGGCGTCATTCCACCCGAGCCCGTGAGTGTGTCAAGTTAAGACCTCTGTCCCACGTTCGGTGGTGCCGGTCGGTGACTTCGCTGCAGGAGGGTTCCATGACGGAGCAACAGAAAACCGGCTTGCCCGTATCATCTGGCGTCTGGTCAGCTGCGTATCTCGTATTCACCCCCCGGTGCCACCGTCGTGGATGAACAGGGCAGAGCCGCGTCGACCGCGGCCCGGTTCTGGCCGACTCTGCGAGTGGAGGCGCGAAGGTGGGGGCGGTCCCCCACAAACCTCAGCGATCCACTCGGCAGGGCCTGAGCGCGGCCCGAGGCGGGTTCCAGGAGCCGGGCGAAACCGTCGATGTGGTCGGCCAGGCGAGCCAACTCCGGAGATGCCCGGCCAGACCTGTGAGGGTCTGATCCTCCTCGGGTATGAGCTGGTAAGGGTCGGCTAGGAGCAGCTCGCTGAAGGCCTTGGCGAGACTTCTCTCTCAAGCTCCCGTGCTACTGCGCCGATCTGGGAGGTGAGCCGGGGTGTGCGCCGGTGGTATCGGGTCAGGATGCCGGGGAGCTGTTCTCGGATCCTCTGGCGGGGGCAGCCGCGAGCTCGGCACTTCTGGCGCCGTACTCGCACCAGGACGTGCACGTTCCTGCCATCGACGGGGTGTCTGCGGGTGTGCGCTGATGGTAGGCGTGCACGCTCTCGGACTGGACACCGCAGACCGGTCAGGGGGCCAGTTGATCGGGGCCACGCAGTCAGGAAACGTGGCCGTGATCGATGTTCTCGATGTTCAGGGGGAGCAGTCCGGCGAAGACAATCCTCAGGAGTTCTTCGCCGTCACACGCCACCGAGCGGAACGCCCTGCTGCCCTAAGCCACCACCGGTATGGGGACGGAGACACTTTTCGAGCGACGTTGGCAAGGTAGCTCGGACGCGTTTGCTCAGCCGGCAGACTCTCTTGAGGGCACGGGAGCGCTCAGCTCCTTCGCAATATCCGGAAGAGCCTCAGGGTCCGGATCGAAGCCCAAAGGCAGCAACCATGCGCGATCGACAGTGCTCTGCTCGAGCGATGCACGGAGAATCGCCCGACCAACTGCGAGTCGACTCTCTCCACTTAGAGCGCCCTCGGTGACCAGGCGAATGGCGGCATCTAGCTCCGAGGTTTGCCGACGCACTGACTCGCAGTCTCGCTGCGGGTCCGTAAGCAGACGCTCCGCTCGGGCGCGGGCGTCGCTCAGCTGGTCTTGCACATCGGTGCCATCTAGCAGGGGTTCCAGTGTGGTGGCCAGACGTACAGCGTGGAGCAGCTGATGCCGCTCGCGATCAGCGATCATGTGGACCCGCTGCTCGGCGAATCGGAGGAAGTCGGAGACCAAGCGTGCCTGCTCGATCGCCTGGGCCTGCGCCGTGGCCTCAACAGCCGGGATGATCACGGACTCCAGACTCTTGATTGCGGCGCGCATGGTGTTGCGGGTGTAATCCATCGTTCAGAGCACTTTCTCGAGCTGCTTGATCAGCTGCTGGGTGAGCAGGGGCGTCACACCTTCAAGCCTGGCCAGCAGGATGTCCTGATGCGACCTCCCGAGGCGGGCGACGCGGTACGGAGTGGCCAGCGTTCGGAGGAGCGCAGAGTAGGTCACGAGCACGGAGAACCACCGCAACCGCTCCTCGTCCACGTACAGCCCGGAGATCCGTTCATACTGGGAGAGCAACTCGTCTGGTGGAAGCACGCCACTGGCCAAGAAGGTCTCGCCATCTTCGGCAACTCCGCCGAAAAGTGGATGGGTGATGTAGGCGAGGTCTTCGTGGCGATCGCCAACGTGCCCCAGCTCCCAGTCCAGCCACGCAGTGATCTCCCCAGTCGCCTCATCGAAAAGGAAGTTTCCGCTGCGAAAGTCTCCGTGGACGATCCCAACCCGATCCGTGGCGGGAAGGTTGTCCGCCATCCAAGTCGCGGCTACGTCCATGACCGCATGGTCCTGACCGCGGTCCAGCTCCCACACCGAACGCTCCATGTTGAGCCGCTCCCGTGCCGCCTGGGTCGTCCCTGTGCCCGGCACCCACACGGCCGGCGACGCCAGGTGCCCAACATCGAGGTTGTGCATCGATGCCAGGTGCTCAACGATCTGCGGCGCCAGCTTGGCTCGGAGATCGGGATCGAAGCCCGTACCCAGACCCGACACATTCCCGTCCTTCGTCGCAGACGGTTTCGTGACGCCATGAACGAACGAGTAGATCAGTGCCGGGTCTGGAAGCTCCTCACCCAGGGGGTCCGCCCAGAGCGCTTTGGGAACGGGGAGCGCGGACGCGGATGCTTTGCAGATCTCAAATTCGGTCTGCTTGTAGGTGGTGTTCAGTGTCTCCGGCGGGTCAATGCTCAGGAGAAGACGGTCCTGGACCCTTCCGCGACTAGGCGCCTGCCAGTCGAGGGTGAAGCCGATCTGGATCTTCGAGGCGCCTCCCGTAATCCAACCGACGTCGGAGACGGTGAAGTCCCCCGCAACGCGCGATTCGAGGAACCGGCTAAGGCAGCGGTGCACGTCGTCGAGGTCCAGCGGGGACCAACTCCCGCCCGAGCGCCGCTGGTACCTGATGTCGAGAGCCTTCTGGCTCACCGGATCAGTGGGGAACTTCCGTTTTACTGCTGCGACCTGATCGGACGTCGGATAGTCGTTCTCTGCCACTGGTGTGGTGGTCATCCCTGATCTCCTTCGGTGAGGGATAGGCGGGCCGCGCGCCCGTGGCGTGAGCGTCTAGCTGCTAGAAATTCGATCCCCCAGACGTCGGCCATCAGCCCGTGGGCCACGCGCCCGTCGAATTCGTAACGCATCAGCGCCTGGTTGGTCAGGTAGGAAGGGCTGAAGGTGTACCAAGGTGTGGCCGCCTTGGCGACCCCGATGAATTCGTAGGTGCGCCCCCGCTCGTCGGTCACGCTGATCCGGTTGGAAGTCGGCAGCATGTTGACGTGCTCGGCTTCCATCGTGGCGGCGGTGATGCCGTAGGTCTTCCCACGGTCATAGACGTAGCCGAAGCGTAGGGGGGCGCAGACGATATCGTCGTCGACCAGGTCCATCCCCATCACCAGATGGATTCCGAAATCCTCGTCGAACGGGATGTGGAGGTAGGTGAGCGCCGCCTCGCCCAACTCGGTGCGGGTTCCCCAGCTACGGTCGAACCCGCCCATCGCGTCGACCTCGTAGGTCTTACCTCGCAGTCGCAGGGCACCCCGAACGCGCCCCACGTAGTCGAGGTGCCCGCCCGCCCAGGCGTCGCCGAGCCCGAGGTCGCGGTGCTTATTGGAAACGTTCAACAGCGGGTTCTCCGCAGGATCGTTGGGATCCCAGGCCGCCATGCAACCGGTGAAGTCGAGGTCGAACTCGCAGACGCCGTTGAGGCTGGTGTAAGTGAACCGGTAGTCGGTGGGTGGACCGTACGCATCGACGGAAAGGCCATTCTCCAGTTCGAACTTCGCCATCGACGGAGGGCACGGCGTGTGCATGTGCGGATCCGTGAAGTCGGCCGTGAACGGCTCCGGGTTGATCCCCTGGACGACATTGATCGACGAGATCGTGGCTCCGACGTTCGGACGCGCCAAGAGGTAGACGTTCCCGTACATACGTTCCTCGGGGATCGCGAACCAGAATCCGATGCTCTCGGCCCACCGCGTCAGTGAGGAGTCGTTCTTGTGGAACTCAGCATCCTTGGGCCCGATCATGACTCCACTCCGCTAACGCTGCCGAGCAGCTCCCCGACCGGTTGCACAGAGCCCGGATCAGGATCGAATCCCATCGGGAGAAACCACGCCCGCTCCAGTGCGACCCGAGCGTGCGAGGCACTCACGACGGCCTGCTCAAGAGCCGGAGCCGCCTCCTCGGTGACCAACTCGAACGCCTCTGAGGCCAACGCCTGGATGCGCGCGGAGGAGCGGCGTACGCGTTCGCCAGCGCCTTCCCTGCCCTGTAGGAGCCGCTCCGCCTCGTCCAGCTCCTCACGCATAGCGGCGGCGGACTCCGTCGGCAGATGGGGTTCCACCGCGCGGCCGACCCCCAGATCGTCCTCGAGGTCACGCCACTCTCGCGCCGCTACGTAGGCCATCCGATCACGCACTAGGGCGAGATATGCGATCGAGAGCATCAACTGCTGCTGTGCGAGCGGATCCTCGTCCGCGACAGCAGGCGCCACGATCGTTGTCAGGGAGCTCGAGACGGCCTGCAGCGCGTTCTGCAATTGTTCCGTCATCATTCCTCCACAGTTAGAAGTCGAAGTAGCTGTTGGGACAGGACCGGCGTCATGCCCCTAACCCAGGCAAGCAGCACATTCTGATGGGTCTTGCCGAGGAACGAGATACGTGTTGCGGTGGCCAGCGTGGCCACCAGTAGCTGGTGTGTGTTGGCGACCTTGTAGTAATGCAGGCGATTCCGGTCGACAGGGAGGCCGGAGGCCTCCTCGTAGCGGGCGAGGAAGTCTTCCTCGGTGAAAAGCCCGCTCACCAGGTACATGCCGGTCTCCGGGTCGGTGTGGCCGAATGTGGCATCGGTGACCCAGGCGAGGTCGCGGTGGCGGTCACCCAAGTGGGTGTACTCCCAGTCGAGCCACGCGGTGATCCGCGCATCCTGCTCATCGAAGAGGAAGTTTCCGCTCCGGTAGTCACCGTGCAGCAGACTCACCCGGTCGACCGTGGGTAGGTTGCGCCCCAACCAACTGGCGGCGGCGTCGACCAGGCGGAAGTCCTCGCTCCGGTCCTCCTCCCAAACCCGTCGGTACTGGTTGAGCTTCCAACGAGGGGCGTCCACGGTGTCCACAGCCGGCTTGTCGAAAGAAGGAAGCTCCAGCGACCCGACCTCGAGGGTGTGCAATGCCGCGAGGTGGCTGACGAACTGCTCCCCAAGCGGGCGGCGCAGGTCCGGACCAAAGTTCGTCCCCAACCCACTGACTGCCCCCGAGTCGGTCAGTTCCGGCTTCGCAACGCCAGCCATGCGGGTGTAGACGAGTGCGGGCTGCAGAAACCACCGGGCCTCCTCGTCCAGCCAGAGCACCCGGGGGACAGGGAGGTGGCCAGAGACGGCCGTGAGGACCTCACCTTCCTGCCGTCGGCTGGTGGCGTTCAGCGACTCCGCCGGGTCCATCCGCACCACGAGATCGTCCGTCACCCGGCCCCGCACCGGGTCGGTCCAGGTGAGGTCGCAGCCGAGCTGGATCTTCGAAGCGCCACCGGCGAACCAGCAAGCGTTGGTGACCTCGAAGCCTGAGCCGATACTGGCCTCGAGCATTGACTCAAAGCAGGCGACGAACTCGTCGAGGCCGATGTGTTGGTAGGCACCGTTGCCCCGCTGCTCAAGCTTGCGGACGAGTTGCCGGTCCAGTTCCGAGTCGATCTCGAACCGCCGACGCATCTCTTCGACGAACTCCTGCGGGGGGTCGTCTCGGAGCGCGAAGTAAGCCCCTGGATCGTTGCGGTGGAGCTCCGACCATCCGGCGCGATCCGAGGTACGCGTTACCCTGCTCATGCTTGCGCCCGCTTACCGTGCCGCGACTTGTGCTTCGCCAGGTAGTCGAGGCCGAGGATGTCCGCCATCTCACCCGTACCAACTATGCCGTCGTGTTCATATCGCATCAGGCTCTGATAGGCGACATCGCGTGGATTGAATGCATGGAACGGGTGAGCTGCAATCGCCGTGCCGCGGAACTCCCAGGAGGTGCCTGCGGAGTCGGTCACTCGGATGACGTTGGACATGGCGAGCATCTCGACGCGCGTCGCTTCGACTGTCGCGCTGACGAGGCTCCGCGTCTCCCCGTGCTGAGTGACGTAGCCGAAGCGCAGGTCGCCGTACCGCACCTCCCCGTCCGGGTCGATCCGCTCGTCGACGGCGAGGTGCATGGAGAAGGCCGGGCCGAAGTTCACCGAGATCCACGCGACCGCCCACGTGCCCAGATCGCGACGCGGACCCCAGCTGTGGTCCATGCCCTCATAGCAGTCGACGGCGTACTCCTGGCCGTGGAGCGTGAGGGTGCCGGTGATATGGCCCTTGGTCTCGAAGTGGCCGGTCGCCCATCCGTCTCCGCGGGTGTCCAGAGTCGCCTTTCCGTCCGCTTCGGTGAGGAGGGCGTTCTGCTCGGGGTCATGCATGTCGAACGGGTCGTGCAGCGCCTGGAAGTTCAGGTCGAACGAGCAGGTCCCCAGGTTGTGCTCATAGGTGAGGTGATAGTCACGGGGCGGGTTCCTGACCTCCACGCTGAGCCCATTCGGCAGCGTGTAATTGGTGAAGTTGTCTGGGCATGGCAGGTGCACCTGGCAGTCAGTGAAGTCGATCTCGTAGGGCTGGCGGCAAATGCCCTGTGCCAGACAGATGCTCGACAGCGCAACCCCCAGGTTGGGCCGCGCTAGCACATAAGCGTTGCCAAGGATTCCCGCCTCGGGAACCGCGAAGATGAGGGCCGTGGTCTCGGTCCAGGACCAGTCCTCGGGGTCTCGCGTATGGAAGTCGACGTCTTCTGATTTGATCACGGAGTCATCTCCCTACTGGGGTGTGAACGCAAAATCGGCTGATTGCTAGGAAAGCCGGAAAGACTCGTCAGCGAATATCCCTCCCAGTGCCTCTCAAGCCCACTCGTTCGACGAAGTATCAAACGAGAGCCACCGCTCGCCGGGCTCAACGGTGGCAAGAAGAGCGCGGGCGCCAATCTCCGCCTTTGTCGGCAGGTCGGTACAGGGTCCACCTCCGGCGCGCGGCCGGATCGGCGACGGCGGCGACAAGGGTGAGTCGATCGGGAGTCTCTGTCACCGCGCTGCTAAGGACATCGCCCACGGTCGACTCAAGCTGCTCCTCGGAGCGTCGGGTTCTCAGTGTGATGCAGGCAACATGGTCGTATGGTACGACACATACTTTAAGTTGAAAAGTATTTTGGTCTAACCTTTTTACTCAAGGCTGCCTGCAGCTGACACACGCGCCCTCACACCCGCAGTGAACTGTGCGTTCGCACTTCTCGCCGCAGGCGTCGCGGGCATGCTGTTCGACCTGGCCGATCGCTCGTTGGCTCACTCGAAGGTGATAGGGGCGCTCAGCCGATTCATAGGTGAGTAGTTCCAAAGGGCCAGGGAGCGCAGGACGAGTCGGCCGGTCCGGTCGTTGTGCCAAATAGGGGCGGTTAGTGCCAGAACACGCTGGAGCACCCGTACCAGCACCCTCCCGAAGTGTGGCCACCGTGTCGTCCCAGGTCCAACTGGCCCTTGAAGATCTGATTGATCGACTCGATCACGTGCCTCAAGGGACGAAACAACGCTGATCCCGCCCGTGCGGCCCACACCCCCGCGGGCCGGACGCAGCAGGGAGAGTCCTGACTGGGACAGCTCTTGTTCGAAGCGGCGTCCCACGTAGTTATGTCCGCGATCAATGTCTGGTTCGGACGCTCGCTCACCAGGCCCGGAGCGGTCTCGAAAATCTCGATTAGCGTGGTGCGCCCGTCGGCCTTAGCGCCAGTCAGGGCGAAAGCGACGGGAGGCCCACCCAGGGTGCACACCAAGTGCAGACGCAGCCCTCAACAGAACCGGGGACGGGAGGCGGAGTACCCGCGCTGGGCCCAGCCGACCAGCTTGGAGCGTTTGACGGTCTCGCGGAAGCGGGCGCACACCACGGGGGTGGAGTCCACCACCCACACATCGTCGGTCCAGGAGCTGGTGTGGGTGGCCAGATGTCGGATGAGGTGGCGGATCAGGTGGGCGGATTTGCGTCAGCGCTTGTTGTAGCCGCTCTGTTGGGTCGGGTAGGGGAACTCTTCGAAGAGACGGGTGCGAGCGTAGCGCAGCTATCGGGTCTCGTTGGTGTAGCCGAGCAGGTCTTGTATAAGGGCCAGAGTAATCAGGTCGGAGTCGGACTAAGGGGGTGGTAGCCGATTCCAGGGCGCCATGGGTCTAGGTCGGGGGCTTCGAGCAAGGTGTGGGTGTGGGTTACTTTGGCGAGGGAGTGCAGGTTCTGCGTCACAAAAAGACCGCGGGCTCCCTCGCCTCATGTTGAGCCCCAGCACCCCTTGGGCTTACCCATCTAGACCAGCGTCGGCTGGTAGCTGTACGAGGGCGACCGCGTGAGGGCGTACTCGAAGATGCCGTAGCCTGCGGTCCCCTCCCAGTCGAAGACACAGCACCGATCGGTCAGCGCCGAGTCCAGTGTCGTGGCATTGACGCTCCCGTCCAGCGGGTAGACGTCATACTCTTCATGGTCGAGCCCGCGGACCTTGCCGTGGTGACCGCCGTACCCTCCACCGGCCATGTATCCGCCCCGGGTCGGAGACTTCGCCGACACGCGGTAAGTGCGACCGGCGGCGGTAGTGACCTGAACGTCGCCGGAGACCAGGTCGTTGTCCGTTGTGAAGGTCAGGGCGTGCTGAACATCGACGACGTCATCCACCT
Source organism: Nocardiopsis oceani (assembly GCF_054777395.1). NCBI lineage: Bacteria > Bacillati > Actinomycetota > Actinomycetes > Streptosporangiales > Nocardiopsidaceae > Nocardiopsis > Nocardiopsis oceani. Next base: position 71,444 of record NZ_BAAHAR010000037.1, on the reverse strand, counting down.
GACCGTCCTCGTGCATGACCGCGCCCTTGAGCAGGCTCCGGCCGCCGGAACGGTCCTCCACCAGGAGGAAGCCGATGGCCCGATCCGGGAACTGAGCCTGGTACCAGGCGTGCAGCCCCTGCCCGCCGGACATGGTACGCACACCGCGGGAACGGTCCCTCCCCCCGTACCAGCCGTTGACGGAGCGACTCTCCCCGTCCAGGGTCAGGGTTCCCTCATATCTTCCGGGCTGAAAAAGGTGGTCGAAGGATGTGGTGTTGCCGTCGGTGTTCTCCACGTCCACAGTGCCGACCCAGTACGGTGCCCGGGCATGCCAGGTCAAGTCCAGTTCCAGGCCGGTGCGGTTCTGGCCGAGCACCAGCCGCCACACCTTGTTGTCCTCCACGGTTTCCCAGCGAAGAGGACCGACCGAAGCGCCGTCGGTGGCGGAGAGCTCGGTGGAGAAGCGCAGGTTGCGTTGCTCGGTGCCGGTGGAAAGCACCACGAAGCCGTCAGCCACGTCCCGGGGCGGGTAGCTGCCGGCTCCTAGGACAAGGGAGGGGGTGGTGCCGTCATCGGGGTGGAGGTTGAACATGAACCGGTCGAAGAACTTCTCCGGCATGCCCGGGGCGCTACTGGTGACCATCGCGTCATCGAAGGCGGTGCTCATGGTACTCCTTGATGGTTCTCGTTCTGCGTCGATGTCTCAGGCGGGTTCAGGCCCGCCGTCTCCCGCGCCTCGGCCAGGAAACTGTCCACCAGCCCTGGGGTCTGGTAGTAGTCGTCTTCACCGCGGCGGCGACTGTATTCGTAGAGTGCGGCCAGCTTCCAAAGGGACATGGTGATGTACCAGTCCAGTCGGCCCAGGTCCGCCCCGGTCTGCTCGGCGTAGCGTTCGGCCAGTTCGGCGCGGCTCGGATACCCCTCCTCGAGCATGGCCGTGCCCAGGTCCTCCGTAGGGGTGCGGGCGTGTCCCGGCTTCGGTACCGAGGACAGGAAATATCCCAGGTCGAGCAGGGGGTCTCCCAGGGTTGCCAGCTCCCAGTCCAGGACGGCGGCGACCCGGCCGGGGGCGTCCGGGGCGATGATCATGTTGCCGATCCGGAAGTCGTTGTGGACTACCGAGGCCCCGGACTCCGGAGGGACGTTCTGCTCCAACCAGTCGAAGACGGTCGCGAAGGCCTGCGACTGGTTGCCCTCAGCGTCCTGCACCAGTCGTGCTATGCGCTTCAGGTGCCGGGCATTGAAACCCGCCGGCCGCCCAAGGTCGTCCAAACCGGCGGCCACGTGGTCCGTGGTGTGCAGTGCTGCCAGGGTGTCCACCAGGGAGTGGGCGATACTGCGCCGCCGCTCGGGAGTCGCCAGCTCCTCGGGAGTCCGCGTGGTGACTACGTGGCCCTGGGCAAGGGTCATCACGTAGAAGGGGACGTCCAGCACCTCCCCTGCCTGGGCCGTGGCCAGCACCTCGGGAACCGGGAACCCGGCGCCGTGCAAGCCGGTCAGGAACCTCGCCTCCCTCAGCATGTCGTTGGCTCCTGGAGGCAACGGTGGCGGCGGCGGTCGGCGTACGACGACGTCCCGCTCACCATTGCTGATCAGGAAGGTCAGATTGGAATGTCCGTCCCCGATGGGCCTCGAGGCCAACGGCCCGGTCATCACACCGTGCTGGTCGAGAAAGGCAGCCAGACCCGTCAGGGTCTCCTCGGTCCAGTCCCAGACCAGTGCACTTCTCTTAGTCACAGGGATCTCCCTCAACGGCCGGTGAACTCTGGAGGGCGCTTCTCTTTGAAGGCAGCCAACGCCTCAGGCATGTCCTCGGTCCGGGTCATCAATGCCTGTCCGCGGTTCTCCAGCTCGAGGGCTGCCGCGTAAGAAGTGATCTCCTGGTTCCGCTGGATGGCCCGCTTGGACATCCGCACCCCGCCGGGGGAATTCCGGGCGATCTGTGAGGCAGTTTCCAGTGCGGCGTCAAACAGCCCCTCGGTGGGGACGACGCGGTTGACGAGACCGATCCGTTCGGCTTCTTCTGCCCGGACGATGCGGGCGGTGTAGCCGATCTCGGCGGCCCGGCCAGGCCCGATGAGCCGGGTGAGGTTGTAGGAGGTGCCCAACTCGCCGATAGACAGCCCGACCTTGACGAAGGCGGCACTGAACTTGGCGGTGGGGGCGGCCAGTCGGATATCGGCGGCCAAGGCCAGGGCCAGCCCGCCTCCGGTGGCCGGGCCGTGCACCGCGGCAATCACGGGGAACGGCAGGTGACGGATGCCCTGGATCCCGCCGGTGGCCGTTTCCTGGAACTTCAGGAACTCGCGCACGCCCATGATGGTGATCACGTCGATCTCTTCGAGGTCGAATCCGGCACAGAAGGCGCGGTCACCGGTTCCGGTGAGGATCATGGCGCGAGCACCGCTGTCCCGGACTGCGCGGGCAACCAGACCGTATTCGGTGAACATGCGAACGGTTTGGGAATTCATGCGGTCCGGACGGTTCATCCGCAGGACCAAGATTTCCCCGGGCACTTCTTCCAGAGTCAGCGTTTCCAGCTCAGGAATCTGCAGGTTCATGGTTCTCGCCTTCCATTGGGCCGGGCTGTCCGCCACTCAGGCGCCGATGTAGTTCGGGGTGCGCTTTTCCTTGAAGGCCGCCAGTGCCTCGCCCATGTCCTGGGTGCGGGTCAAAAGGGCCTGTCCGCGGTTCTCCAGTTCCAAAGCACCCGCGTAGGAGGCGGCCTCCATGTTGGCGTGCAGGGCACGTTTGGACAGCTGCACACCGGTGGGCGAGTTGCCCGTGATGGACGCGGCCAGCTCGACGGCGGCCTGCACCACCTCGGTGTCGGGGTGGACACTGGTGACCAGCCCCAGTCGCAGAGCTTCCTCGGCGCCTACCTGCCGCCCGGTGTAGGCGATCTCCGCCGCGTGGCCGGGACCGACCAGCCGAGTCAGTAACCAAGAGGCGCCGAGGTCCCCGGCGCTGAGGCCGATCTTGACGAAGGCGGCATTGAAGCGTGCGGATTCAGAGGCAAGGCGAATATCAGCGGCTAGGGCCAGGGACATTCCCCCACCGGCGGCAGGACCGTTCACGGCAGCGATGCAGGGCACGCGGATGCTCCGCAGGGCCAGCAGGGACCGCGCGGCCCGCTCCTGCTGATCAAGCATGCCCATGGCCCCGAGCTGCGGCAGTTCATCGGCGTCCCCCAGGTCATAGCCCGAACAGAAGGCCCTGCCTGCCCCGGTCATGACCAGGACTCGGATCTCGTCGTCCTGGTCGACCTCCCACGCCAGATCCTCGAACTCCCGAAACATGGTGTTGGTCATGGCGTTGTAGGAGCCCGGCCGGTTCAGAGTCATCACCACCACCCCGGTGGCGGGTTCTTCGAGGGTGAAGGTCTCGTAACTTGCCTCTGTGGTCTTCATGGTCTCTCCGTGACTGTGAGCCCGCGGAACCGCAGGTGGTCGGTGGTCTACTGGGCCGAACCAGCTGGCCGGTCCGTGACCGGCGACGGGGCGAGGTTGGCGGCAGCACTCTCCTGGTCGGCCACAGCGCCTGACTTCAGCCAGGAAGCAATCCGCCACGACGGTGTGCCCCAGCCGGCCAGGGCCTCTTCGCTGTGTTCGCCCGGCAGAGGCGGGGGGCTGGCCACGCCGACCGGTCGTACTGGCCCCCGGGAAGGGACTCCCCGTCCAGACGGAGTACGTCGAGCAGGTCGGCCAAGATCATGGCTGCGAAGGGTCCGGGGCCCATGGATCCGATCTCCAGCACCTGGAGTCCGGACAGCGGGCCGGTTGTATGCCTCTGCATGGTGCTTACCGGAACTCCGGCGTTCTCTTGGCGATGAACGCCGAAATGCCTTCGGCTGCTTCACCATGCTCGAACAGCCCTTGTTCCTGCTCGACCTCGACCCGAGCTCCCTGGTCGAACGGCAGGTCGTAGGCAGCGTTGACCGAGCGCACGCCGGCCAGCTGGGCCGGCAGCGAGGCCGCCGCGAACTCGTCCGCGAGGGCCAGGGCGGCCTCGAGGACGTCCCCGTCCGTGGACCGATCCACGATCCCCATGGCCGCGGCCTCCTCGGCTGGGACTTGGCGGGCGGTGAGGATCATGTCCAGGGCTTTTCCGCGGCCGACCAGCCGGGGTAGCCGCTGTGTGCCGCCGGCCCCCGGGATGAGACCGATGTTCACCTCAGGAAGTCCGTAGCGTGACCGGGCTCCGCCGACGCGGAACGTACAGGCCATCGCCAGTTCGAGCCCGCCGCCCAGGGCCAGCCCGTCCACCGCGGCGATGCTGATGAACGCGGACGCCTCGAGCCGGTCGTTGACGGCGCGCATCTCGTCCCCGTAGGCGGTGAAGGTCTCCGCGCTGATGGTTCCCAGGTGCTTGATGTCCGCTCCGGCGGCAAAGAACCCGTCGATGGCGGATCCGATGATCATCACCTTGATGTCCCCCGCCGCCTCTGCGGCGTCGCAGGCCGCATTCAGGCCCTCCAGGAGTGGAACACTCAGGGCGTTTGCCGGTCCGCAGTCCATAGTCACGACCATGGTGCCGGGTCGGGTCACCCGCCAGGTGACGACTTCGGTTGCCTGCGCTTCTGCCATCGGAACCTCCGAACCGGAGAAGGAAATTAATGGTCTGACCATACTAGGGCAACCTTCCCTTGGGAAGGCTTTCCGCAGCGGGGTCGAACGGAACCAGCGCTGCGGTTGAACTGCTCAGGCTCGCCGGGGGAACCGGGTGAAGTCCGGGTCCCGCTTACCCTTGAAAGCTTCTCGGCCCTCCTGGGCTTCCTCCGTCCCGTAGAAGAGGAGGTTGGCATCGTGTGCTAGCTGCTGAATCCCGGCGAAGCCGTCCTCCGCGGCGTGAAAGGAGGCCTTCATCAGGCGCAGGGCGTAGGGCGAGAGGGCGAGCATCTCGCGGCACCAGGCCAAGGTCTCCTCTTCGACGCGTTCCAAAGGGACCACGGTGTTGACCAGGCCCATCTCCAGAGCCTGGGCCGCGTCGTACTGGCGGCACAGGAACCAGATCTCCTTGGCCTTGCGTGCACCGACCAGCTCGATGAGCAGCGAGGCCCCGAAACCGCCGTCGAAGGATCCGACGCGCGGTCCGACCTGGCCGAAGCGCGCGTTGTCCGCCGCGATGGCCAGATCACAGACCAGTTGCAACACATGCCCGCCGCCGATGGCCCAGCCGGACACCATGGCCACGATCGGTTTGGGGCACCGACGCATCTGCACGTGCAGGTCCGTGACGTGGAACCGGCCGGTGGCGTTCGCGTCCGTCTTGTACCCGCTGTCACCGCGGACTCGCTGGTCCCCACCCGAGCAGAAGGCCTGTTCTCCCGCACCGGTGAGGATGATGACGCCCACGCGCTCGTTCTCCCGGGCCGTGGCGAGAGCATCCGAGACCTCGATCAGTGTCTGGGGCCGGAACGCGTTGTGGACCTCCGGACGATCGATGGTGATCTTGGCGATCCCGTCCAGCGTGCACTCGTAACGGATGTCCTCGTAGTGTCCCTGCGAGACCCACTCGGTGGTGGTCATGCTGCCCGTCCTCCCGATCGCGCGCGGCCGCTCAGGCCATCGTCAGTCCGCCGGAGACGGACAGGGTCTGGCCGGTGATGTAGCCGGCCCCCTCCGAAGCGAAGAAGGCGACGGCGGGGCCGACGTCCTCTGGGGTGCCCAGGCGCTTCATGGGGACGCCGCGGGCCATACCGGAGATCACCTTGTCCGCGTCGTCACCTGCACCGTCGGCGAACTTGCGCAGGGCCGGGGTGTCGGTCGGGCCGGGGCAGACCGCGTTGGCGGTCACGCCCTTGCGGGCGACCTCGCGGGCCAGAGTCTTGGTGAAGGCGATGACCCCGCCCTTGGCACCGGAGTAGACGGCCTCCAGCGACGAGCCGACGAGGCCGGCGTCGGAACCGATGTTGATGACACGGCCGTAGCCGCGCTCGACCATGCCCGGCACGATCGCCTTGATGGTGCGCAGGTGGCCCTTGAAGTTGAGGTCCACGATCTTGTCCCAGAACTCCTCGGTGGTGTCCAGGAACGGCATAAAGTCATCCCAGCCCGCGTTGTTGACCAGTACGTCGATAGGGCCAGCCTTCTCCTCGGCCTGCTTGACGGCCTCCTGGACGGACGTGGTGTCCGTGACGTTCATCGCCACGGCCACGGCCTTCAATCCGCGGCCGTTCAGTTCCTCCGCGGTTTCGGTGGCGACCTCCGGGTTCAGGTCTGCGATGACGACGGTGAAGCCGGCCTCGGCCAGGGACGCGGTGATCCCCTTGCCGATGCCTTGGGCCCCTCCGGTGATCAGTGCGGCGCGTTCGGTCATGGTCTTTCCCTTCGAGCGTGATGGCGGGTCGTGCGTGATGGCGGGCTGGTTCGCAACGCGTCAGGCGGCCGTGTTCCAGTCGATGGGGCCGGCCACGATCGAGTGGCTGGTCAGCTTGCGGCCGAGGATGTCCTGGGCGTGCCGGGAAGCGCCGATCACGGCCTCGAGGTCCACACCGGTCCGCACCCCCATCTCGTGGAACATGCTGATGAGGTCCTCGGTGGCGATGTTGCCTGTGGCGCCCTTCGGCACCGGGCAGCCGCCCAGCTCACCGAAGCTGGACTCGAAGGAACGGCATCCGGCCTCCAGGGCGGCATAGGCATTGGCCAGGCCCTGTCCGCGGGTGTTGTGGAAGTGGGCCGTCAGCTCCACGCCTGGGAGGCGACGGGCCGCCTCGGTGAAGAACCGGTGGACGTAGGCCGGATTCGCCATGCCCGTGGTGTCCCCGAAGCCCAGCTCGGCGGCGCCCGCGTCCGCGAACTCCTCGGCCAGGTCGAGCACCCGGCCCATGGGCACGTGGCCCTCATAGGGACAGCCGAACGAGGTGGCGATCACCGCCCCGGACTTGACCCCCTCAGCCACGATCCGGCGCCCCATCGACTTCACGTCCTGCATCGTCTCGCGCACGGTCCGGTTGATGTTGGCCTTGTTGTGCGATTCCGAGGCACTGACAAACAGCGTGCAGGCATCGAAGAGCTCCCGGCAGGTCAGAGCGTTGTCCAGGCCCTTGGAGTTCGGGATCAGCACCATTCGTTCGACCGTCTCCGGCAGGTCGATGGCGCGAAGCACCTCCCTCCCGTCGGACAGCTGGGGGATGACGTCAGGACGGACGAAGCTGGCCACCTCGATGCGGGTGAGGCCCGTCTGTCCCAACTCGTTGATGAGCCGGACCTTGTCGGCGGTGGCGATGGTCTCGGGTTCGTTCTGGAAGCCGTCGCGGGGTCCGACCTCACGGATCGTGGCCGTGCGCTCCTCCCCCGGGGTCGCGTTGGTCTGGGTCTGGTCCAGCGTCATGCGGACACCTCCCGGGTGTTGTACTGGCCATTTCTTCGGGCGCCCTGTGTGGCGGACCCACCGCCCAGGCGCTGGGTGCGGGGCAGAACGCCGGAGGCGACAGCGGCCTGGGTCAGGCCCTCGCGGTGCTCCTCGGCGGCGATGGCGATCAGCCGCCGGGCGATCTCGGCTTCCGTGGCACCCGCCAGCTCGGCGATGCCGTGCTCGGTGGCCACGATGTCCACATCGGCGCGCGCGGTGGTGACCAGACCGGCATCGAGCGCCGTCTGGATGGTCGAAGCGCCCTGGTTCGTGGAGCGCAGAGCGATGATCGAGCGTGCCCCCGTCTGAGCGGCGGCGCGGCTGAAGTCGGCCTGGCCGCCGATTGCACCTAGCCAGCGGCCCCCGGCCCGTTCCGCCCCCACTTGGCCGGACAGGTCCACGGCGAGTGCCGAGTTGATCGAGACCAGGCCGCGCAGCTGCGCGAGCACAGCCGGGTGGTGAGTGTGGCTCACCGGGCGGAAGGAGACCGGTCCGTCAGGTCCGAGGCGGTCGTACAGAGCTGTGGACCCCAGTGCCGAGCCGGTGGTGACGAGCCCTGGATCGACTTCCTTGCGGGCCCCGGTGGCCACTCCGGACTCGACGAGGTCCAGGACGGAATCCGTGATCATGCCGGAGTGAAAGCCCAGATCGCGGTGATCGGCGAGGGCTGACAGCACGGCGTCGGGAAGGGACCCCACTCCCAACTGCAGGGTGGAGCCGTCATCGATGAGCCCGGCCACGTGCCCGGCGATCGCCCGGTCCACGCGGTCGGGGGCACGGAACACCATCTCGGCGAGCGGCCGGTCCACCTCGACGGTGGCGGCGAAAGCGTCCAATGGCAGCGTGGGCGCGTCACGGGTGATCGGCATGGCGTGGTTGATCTCGGCTACCAGAGTCCGGGTGTGTGCCCAGGCGTCAGCCATATAGTCGACGGCGACGCCCAGGCTGACCCGTCCGTCCGGACCCGGCGCGGAGACCTGGACGAGCCCGATGTCGGTCGGCAACAGGCCTCGGGCGAACAGACGCGGTAGGGCCGAATAGTGCGCGGGGATGACTTCGAGCCTGCCCGCGGCGGCAGGCCAGCGCAGCTGCCCGAGCGCCCCGTAGGAGAGGAGCTCAAGCGAATCCGGCAGGGGACGGCCGAGGCGGGGATTCAGGCTCAATCCGCTGAAAGCCCTCGCCGCGGGGGCCGCGGTCTGCCTATTCTTCTGGGCTTCTGAGACGTCCAGCAACGTGTCGACCAGGCTGACCGGCTCGCCGGCCCCCTGCCCCCACCACACGTCGGCCTGTTGGCCGAGCAGGGATCTCATCCTGTGGACGTCCACGCACTCCTCCTTCGTTGTCGCGCATTGCGTCCTCAGACGCGCTGGACCAGCGTGGCGGTGCCGAGACCACCGCCGCAGCACATGGTGACCAGGCCGATCTCCACGTCGCGGCGTTCCATTTCGGCCAAGAGTGTGCCGAACAGCCGAGACCCGGTAGCGCCTACCGGGTGGCCGAGGGCGATGGCCCCGCCGTTGACGTTCACCCGGTCCATGTCCGGACCCAGCTCTTGCTCCCAAGCCAGCACCACGGAGCTGAAAGCCTCGTTGACCTCGATCAGGTCGATGTCGTCGATCGTCATGCCGTTGCGCTTGAGCAGCTTCTGGGTGGCCGGGATCGGCCCGGTGAGCATGATGACCGGGTCCACGCCGATCGTCGTCTGGTCCAAGATGCGGGCCCTGCGGGTCAGGCCGTGGCGTTCGACCGCGCTGTCTGAGGCGATGACCACCCCTGCCGCACCGTCGCAGATCGGCGAGGAGGACCCGGCGGTGATCCGCCCGTCCTTCCTGAAGACCGCCTTGAGGCCGGCCAGGGTGTCCCGTGAGGTTCCCGAACGGATGGCCTGGTCACTGGCGTGCAGCTCTCCGTGCGTCTCCCAGGGGATCATCTCCCGGTCGAACCTGCCGTGGGCGACCGCCTCCGCGGCCCGGGACTGTGACCGGACGGCGTAGTCGTCCATCTGCTCACGGGTGATACCCCAGCGGTCCGCGATGAGCTCTGCGCTCTCTCCCTGGGGGACGAACTCGTACAGGGACCGCAACTCCTCCGGCCAGGGATCCCCGTAGAGCTTGGAGATCTCCTGCGGGGCGTTCATGGGCACCTGCCCCATGTGCTCCACACCGCCGGCGATGACCACGTCATGGGTGCCCGAAGAGATCAGCCCGGCCCCCATCTCCACCGCGGTCTGGGCCGATCCGCACCGGCGGTCCAGGACGGTCGCCGGGACCTCCGGCGGGTAGCCGACCTGCAGCCAGGCATTGCGGGCGATGTTCCGGGACTGCTCGCCGAACGGCGCGGTACAGCCGATGACCAGGTCCTCGACATCGTCAGGCGCCAGAGCGGTGGAACCAAGGAGCGCCGTGTAGACCCGGCCGAGCAGCTCGTTGGGATGCACGTCCCTGAACCAGCCCTTTTCGGGGTGGGCCTTGCCCATGGGGGTACGCAGGGCCTCGACGATCCAGGCGTCGCGTCCGTTCTCGATGAACGGGTTCGTGAACTGGCGTGTGGACTTCGCCATGGCTCAGACCACCGTCCCACCATCGACCGGCAGTACCTGACCGGTGATGTAGCTCGCGGCATCGGAGGCGAAGAAGACGAAGCTCGGGGCTATCTCCTCAGGCTCGGCCCAACGGCCCATGGCGATCCGCGACAGCTGCTTGGCCGCCAGCTTCTCGTTGGTGCGGACGGTCTCCGTCATGGCCGTGGCCGCCAGGGGGGCGAGCGCGTTGACGGTGACCTGCCGCCGGGCCAGCTCCCTGGCAAGCGACTTGGTGAGGCCGATGACACCGGCCTTGGCGGACCCGTAGTTCACCTGGCCGATCGTGCCGGTGAGCCCGGCAGCGGAGGTGACGTTGAGGATCCGCCCGGTTCCGTTGTCGGGAAGGTACTGCTCGGCCGCCTGGCTGACGGTGAAGGAACCGCCCAGGTGAATGCCGACGATGCGTTGGAACTGCTCAGCGGTCATCTTCGGGAACATGGAGGGGGCGATGGCACCGGCGTTGTTCACGACGATGTTCAGGGTCCCGTCGTTCAGTGCGGCCGCCTTGCGCGCCGTCTCGGCCGCCCGGCCTTCGTCGCGGACATCCAGGACGGCGTGATCCGACTGACCGCCGTCAGCCGCGATGCCTTCGGCCACGGACCGGGCCGCGGCCTCGTCGATGTCCGTCACCAGTACGGCGGCGTTGGCAGCGGCGAAAGCTCGGGCTACGGCCGCACCGATCCCTGAGCCGGCCCCCGTTACCAGTGCGGACCTGCCAGCCAGTGAGAAGGCCGCGGGGTAGTCCCGTCGCACGGCGGGTGTGGTGTCTGCAGTCATCTCAGTAGCTCCTCGGCAGGCCCAGTACGTGTGAGCCCAGGTAGTTCAGGACCATCTCCTGGCTGATGGGGGCGATGCGTGTCAACCGGGCTTCACGGAAGAACCGGGCCACCGGATACTCCTCGGAGTAGCCCATGCCCCCGTGGGTCTGCAGAGCGCGGTCGGCTGCGTCGAAGCCGGCGTCGGCGCACAGGTACTTGGCCATGTTCGCCTCCTTGCCGCACGGCCTGCCGTTGTCGTAGAGCCAGGTGGCCTTGCGCAACATGAGTTCGGCGGCCTCCAGGCGGGCCAAGGAGTCAGCCAGAGGGAACTGGATACCCTGGTTCTTTCCGATCGGCCGCTCGAAGACCACCCGGTCGTTGCCGTACTGCGTGGCGGCCTTCAGCGCCGCGTAACCGATCCCGAGTGCCTCGGCGGCTACGAGCATTCGTTCGGGGTTGAGGCCGTCGAGCAGGTAGGTGAACCCCTTGCCCTCCTCGCCGATCCGGTGCTCCTCCGGGACCCGGAGGTCGTCGATGAACAGCTCGTTCGAGGTGACGGCGTTGCGGCCCATCTTCTTAATGGGGCGGATGTCCACGTGATCACCGTCGATGTCCGTGAAGAACAGGGTCATGCCGTCCGTCTTCTTCTCCACATCCTCAGGTCGGCTGGTGCGGGTCAGGAGCAGCATCTTCTCGGACTCCACAGCCTTGGAGATCCAGACCTTGCGGCCATTGACCACGTAGTCGTTGCCGTCCCTGCGAGCGAAGGTGCTGATCCGGGTGGTGTCCAGACCAGCTCCGGGCTCGGTGACGCCGAAGCACACGTGCAGGTCCCCGTTGGCAATCCGCGGCAGGTGCTTCCGCCGCATCTCCTCGTTGCCGTGCACCACCACGGGGTGCATGCCGAAGATGGACAGGTGCATGGCGCTGGCTCCGTTCATGCCAGCCCCGGACGCGGCCACCTCTTGAAGGAGTATGGATGCCTCAGTGATGCCCATCCCGTGGCCGCCGAACTCCTCGGGGATGGTCATGCCCAGCCAGCCGCCGGAGGCGAAGGCGTCATAGAACTCCGTGGGGAATTCCTTCGCCAAGTCCTTGTCCATCCAGTACTGGGCATCGAAGCGGGAGGCGAGTCCGGACACCGCGTCCTTGATCGCCTGCTGGTCTTCTGTCACCTCGAAGTCCATGAGTGGCCTCCTAGCCCGGGGTGCCTCTTGGCGCGGGGGTACGGTCGTATCACCCAACTCATGAACCATAGCAAAGGTCAGACCGAATAACTATCGCGACCCCGGTGATAGTGTCACGACACGAGAACTATTCGCTTCTTGCCATCAGGCTGTTGGACTGTCCATTCCGCAAGACCGGCCAGTACCGACACGACGGCCAACGCCCCTCGATTCAGAGGACGCTCCCGCCGCCATTCCGGAGGATCCATGAGTACACAGACCGACGGTGACCGGGACGGCGCAGCGCCTGACGCCGAGACGACAGGTCCCGACACTCCCCGCGCAACCCTCTCCCCCCTGCGGGTACCGAAAGCCTCAGATGTCCTGGCGGGCGATCTACGCGAACGCATCCTCCGGGGCGAGTTCCCCGAGGGGAGCTCACTGCCCCCGGAGCGCGAGCTGGTGGCCCAGACCTCCATGAGCCGGACGACGGTCCGGGAGAGTCTGCGCATCCTGGAGGTCCAGGGGCTGGTCACCATCCGGACCGGCCGTTCAGGCGGGGCCTTCGTGCGCCGCCCGGACAGCGACTCGATGGCCGATTCCGTGGAGCTACTCATCCGAGGACGCCAGATCCGCCTGGACGACCTCCTGGAGACACGCGAGGCCATCGAACCCCAGTGCGCCGGTCTCGCCGCCAGGCACCGCACCGATGAGGACCTCGACCGGCTGGAGGAGCTGAACACGAGGATCGAGGACGCCAAGGGTCCCTCCTTGGCAGAGTTCCTGCAGGCCAACGTCGACTGGCACGTGGCCGTCGCCGAGGCCAGCCACAACGAACTGCTTTCCGGCATGATGCGCGCCCTGTCCCAGGCCATCTACGAGGGAACTGACAACCAGGGGTTCGTCGACGACGAGGTCCGGGCCACCACGGTCAAGGCGCACCGTTCCATCACCCGGGGCATCCGCGCCAAGGACTACGACGCGGCGGTCCGCCGCATGTCCCGGCACGTCCACTCCTACGCCGAGGCGATCCTCGAGGTCGAGGAACGGACGGGCATCAATGTTCGGCGCTGAGGCATCGAATACGAACCGAGCGACACAACGCAGAGGCGCCGGGCGGTCACTGTGAGATGACTGCCCGGCGCCTCTGCGTGGGCTTACCCTCGACGGGCCGGATCCCCGTCAGACCGGCATGGACTCGTTGGGCCCTCCGGCCTCCCTGAGCTTCTTGGCGATGTCGGCCCGCAGCAAGTTCTTCTGGACCTTGCCGGTGGGCGTGGTGGGAACGTCCTCGACGACCTCGAGGCGCTCCGGAACCTTCTGAATGGCCAGGCCGTGACCCGTGAGATAATCCTTGATCTGCTCCAGGGTCAGGGGGTCGCGGCCGGAGGCCGGAACCAGGTAACAACAGGCCCGCTCCCCCATGGCCTCGTCCTCCATGGCGACCACCGCAACCATGTCCACCGCCTCGTGGGCCGATAGCAGGTCCTCCACCTGGCGCACAGAGATATTCATGCCTCCGCGGATAATGATGTCCTTGAGCCGGCCGGTCACCCGAACATAGCCGTCCTCATCCAAGACACCCAGGTCACCTGACTTCGAATAGCCCTCGGTCGTGAACGACTCCGCCGTCTGCTCCGGCTGACCCACGTACTCCAGCATGCACATGCCGCCGCGGTAGCCGATCTCCCCCTCCACGCCCGGAGGCAGGACCTCGTCCTTTGAACCGAGAATGACCACCTCCTGGCCGCGCAACGGCTTTCCGTCCGACGCCAGGGAGCGCTCCGGGTCGTCATCCAGCGTGCACATGGTCATGGTGGTGTTCTCGGTCCGGCCGTAGAGGCTCAACACGGACAGGTTCGGCAGCATCCGCCGGGCCTTCTCAACCAGCGATGCCGGGATGGGTGCGCCTGCCAGGGTCCAGAACCGCATGGAGGAGGCATCGTGGCGCTCGGGATCATAGACGCTCAGCAGGTTCTGCAGAAAGGTCGAGGCGTTGATGGTGCCGGTGCAGCCGTGCTCCTTGATCTGTTCCAGGGCCTTCTCCGGGTCCCACCGCTCCATCACGTGCGTCGCCGCCCCGTGGATCAGGGGCAGGATGATGCTCGTGACGAGCCCGGTGGTGTGAGTGACCGGACTAGGGCCGAGTTGCACATCTTGCTCGCCGTAGCGGTAGTTCCCCCCTTGGATCCTGGCCGACGCGGCCAGCGTGTTGAAGGTATGCAGGCATCCCTTGGCCTTGGACGTGGTACCCGAAGAGAACACGATGGCGAAAGGGTCGTTCGGGCCGGAACCCTCCGGCAGATCGCCAGCGTCCCCTTCGACCGTGATCCCGTCCACTAGGTCCTCGAGGGTCCGGGTTCCTTCGGGGCCGGTTCCCCGCACCGTGATGACGTGCTCGAGACTCGGGGCGGTGTCCTGGAACGCCCGAAACATCCCGGCATGATCGAAGCCGCGGTACGCGGTCACCGTGAAGGCGACCTTGGCGCCAGCGGTCTCGATGATGTGCCCCACTTCGTCCTCGCGGTAAATGGGCTGGATGGGGACGATGACGGCGCCCAAGCGGTTGACGGCCATCGTCAGCGGGGCGAACTCCGCCCAGCTGGGCATCTGGATGGCGACAGTGTCTTCCCGGGACACCCCGAGCCTTGCCAGGCCAACAGCAATCCTCAGGGCCTCGTCACGTACCTGCCGATAGGTGTACTGGCTGGTGTCGTCCGTAATGAAGACCTTGTCGCCACGCTGGACCGCCTGCTTCTCCAGTTCGCCGAACATGGAGAGCTCGCCCCAGACCCCCTCCGCGTGGAAGCGGTCGATCTGCTCCGGGGGATAGCGGTCATGGACTGTCGCGAGAGCCATCATTCCTACTTCCGAGCCGCTCTGGGCCCCAACTCGACCTTGCCGCCGACCACGGCTGTGACGCGGCTCACCAGCATGTTACTTAGGTCAGACCATTAGCACAATATGTAGAATTGGGGCTTACTTCAGACCTGCCCGGCAGTTCAGCGGCTCTGCCACCGCGGTTCGCGCTTCTCCTTCAGCGCCGCGACCCCTTCGCGGACGTCCTCCGTGGCGAAGGCCAGCGCCAGCTGGGACCGCAGGTAACCCAGCGCATCGTCGAAGGGCATGTCCCTAGTGGCATCCAGCGCGTCCTTTCCCATCCGAAGCAGCAGCGGGGATCGTGTGGCCAGTCGGCCGGTGAGCCGGGAGAGCTCCTCCTCGAAACTCTCCCGGGGTGCCACGCGGTTGACGATGTCCATGCGCTGGGCCTCTTCAGCGGTGATAAGTTCACCGGTCATCATCAGCTCGTTGGCCTTGGACCGCGGGACACTGCGGTAGATCAGCGCCGAGATCATGAACGGGAAGACCCCCACGTTGATCTCCGGGCAACCGAAGCGCACTCCCTCCCGCGCCACGATGAAGTCGCAGCCGAGGGCGAGGCCGAAGGCACCGGCAAGCACGTCGCCTTCCGCCGCACAGACGATGGGCTTTCCGAGCCCTCCCAAGGCCCGGTAGAGCCGCGGGAAACGATCGAGCCCGGCGTACTTCTCAATGACGGGGCGGTCGTCCGTGAAATCCTTGAGGTTGCCCCCGGAGGAGAAGACCTTCCGGTCCGCGGAGCGCAGCACCACCACGCGCACCGACTCGTCCAGCCGGGCAGCCTCCAACTCGGCCAGCAATTGATCCAGGGTGTCGTCCCCCAGGGCGTTCCGGGTGGACGGGTCGTCGAGGGTGAGTGTCAGGACGGATCCGTCGCGACCGTGGCGAATGGTTCTGTTCGAGGTCATGGCATGTCTTTCGTTGTTCTCGGACGCCGCACTGGTGGGGAGGTATTCAGCCGTGGTCGAGAACGACTTTGCCGAACCCCCCGCCGGATTCCAGGTAACGGTGGGCATCGGCGGCCTGCCCCAAGGGGAAGACCCGGTCGATGACGGGCGGGCGAACCGAAGCGGCCCTGACCAGTTGGAGTAGCCCGCCGAAGTCCCGAGGGCTTCCCATGGTGGTTCCAAGCAGGTCGTACTGACCGAAGTAGAAGGAGCGCGTGGCCAGGGGCGCAGTGTCTCGGGCATTGGCCCCGAGGACCACGCAGCGGCCACCGGGCCGGAGGGCTCCGATGGATTCGTCGACCCGGCCGACGGGGTCGAGCACGAGATCAAAGCCCTCACCGCCGTTGGCTGAGCGCCGGGCCTCCTCGACCCAACCCGGAGCCGAATGGTCGATGCCGGCGGTCGCCCCCAAGCCGCGGGCTCTGGCGATCTTGTCCGGCGACCCGGAAGTGACGGTGACCTTGGCGCCCGCGGCGGCGGCGAGCGCAACGGCCATAGTGGCCACCCCGCCACTGGCGCCGATCACCAGCAAGGACTCTCCTGCGGCCAGGCGGCCGCGGGTGAACAAGGCACGGTAGGCGGTGACACCGACCAAGGGAAACGCAGCGGACTCCACGGCGGTCCACCCGGACGGCCGCGGAAAGACGGAACCGGCGGGAACGGATACCAGCTCTGCGTAGGTCCCGTTCCGATGGTCCCCGAGGATCTCAAAGCCCGGCGCGGGCGCGGATTCCTTCTCGCCCCAGAACAGGGACGGCAGGATGAGGACGTCCTCTCCGGTCTCGGCCACCACGCCCGCCCCGTCCGCCCCCGGAATGATGGGCAAAGGCGAACCGTACAAGCCCTGGCGCATCAGGGTGTCATGCCAGTTCAACGCACTGGCCTGCAATCGCACCGTGACCCAACCCTCGCGGGGTTCGGGGTCGGCCACCGAGCTCGGGACCAGGACCCCGGGTCCACCGAACGCGTTCATCTGAATGGCCTGCATACCGCCTCTTTCGGTCTCATCATCACCATCCTGCGGCGCGCTCGCAGCCCCGAACCCTCGGCCCAGAACCCGTCCGACCGACCCCGACGGCCTGCCCTGTCGAACCTGAGCGGCACCAGACATACCTTGAATATAATGGACTGACCATTATAGAGTATCGCTCATTAGCTGTTACTTGCACTCTGGAGGCTTCGTGACGGTCCGCCCACCGGCATCCGAAGCGGCATACGAGGACTCGCCCTGGCGGAACTACGCGGAGACGGCCCTGGCCGCCGGGGCAGGAGTCCGCCGTGCCGGTCCGCGAGAGCCGCAAGACCCCCGGTGCGTCACCGGATGTGCAGAGCGTTGACCGGGCACGCGCGGCGTCGACGGCCACAAGCCCACCCGGCTCTTCTTGACCGATGCGGATGCCCCCCGGTTCTGAGCCCCGTTGACAAGTCCGTTGGTAGTGCGGCTGTCTCCAACGTGCTGACCTCGTCCACCTCGGCCGGGCACATGCACGTCGGCGCAGGCGTGCCTGGCCAGCAGCAAGGCGAGGCTGACCGGGATGGTTCGGACCGCGGCCGCGGAAAGCGGAGAACAGTGGAGGGGGCGTCTCCGCGAACCTGGTCCTGTCCGGAACCACCGCCAACAACCGCTGGAGAAAGATCATGAACGCTTACCAATCGGCCTTCCGACCGGACCTCTTCGCCGGTCAGACCGTGATGGTCACCGGGGGCGGCAGCGGCATCGGACGGTGCACTGCCCATGAGCTGACCTCATTGGGTGCCCACGTGGCGCTCATAGGGCGCAAGCAGGAGAAGCTGGACACCGTCGCTGACGAGATCCGGAAGGACGGCGGCTCAGTCTCCACGTACTCCGGAGATATCCGCGACGAGGACCGCGTGGTGGAGATCGTTGATGCGGTCCTGTCTGAGCACGGCCGCATCAACGGTCTGGTCAACAACGCCGGAGGCCAGTACCGAGGCGCACTCAAGTCGATCAAGACCAAGGGTTTCGAAGCGGTCATGCGGACCAACGTGGTCGGCGGATTCATCGTCATGCGCGAGGTCTTCAACCGGACGATGGAGCAACACGGAGGCTCCATGGTCAACCTGATCGCCGACATGTGGATGGGCTGGCCCATGTACGGGCACTCGGGCGCTGCCCGGTCAGCCATGTGGAACCTCACCGAGACGGCCGCTGCCGAGTGGGGCGACGCGGGCGTCCGAGTGAATGCCGTGGCCCCGGGGTCGATCGCCTCCTCCGGGCTGGATACCTATGACCCTGAGGACGACGGTTACATGCAGCGCGATCTGCGCGGCGAGATCCCCCTCCAGCGTTGGGGGACCGAGTCCGAAGTCTCTGCCGCGATCACCTACCTGTTGTCCCCCGCTTCCGGCTTCACCTCCGGCTCCGTGATCCGGGTCGACGGCGGCGCCCCGAACGGTGCGCGGACCTGGGTCGTTCCGGAACCGGCCCGGAACGTCCAGCCGTTCCAGGCCTTCCACCGTTCCGTGGCACCCAGGATCCTCGGCGAGGATTAGTACCGCCGGTTCGGGCGCCTCCGGCCCGAAGCCCTGCCCCGAGCCAGGCCGATCCGGGGGCGCTTACGGACCAGTTCTCCCAGCCGATGTGTTCCCCGCCAGCGACGCCTCGGGGTACATCACCGGTGACGGCAGTCGATGTTCCCGTGGGCGGGCGGACCCTCCATCAGTGCACCTATTGTGAACGATCGTTACCAGGGATAGGCTCGCGCTGTGGATAAGGAACGGACCATACTCCAGGTTGCGGCCACTGCCTTTGCCGAGAAGGGTTTCCATGGTGTCAGTGTGGACGAGCTCGGCAAGCGCGCCGGCCTCAGCGGGCCTGCCCTGTACCGATCGTTCTCTGGTAAGGACGAAATCCTGGCGACCCTGTTGAACGAAGCCATGGATGAGCTGATGAGCGCCACCATCCCCGTACACGATGACCCCTACCAGGACCTGGACCGCGCCTTGCGGCACCATGTCCGCTTCTCCATCACCCACATCCCCATGGTCGGTCTCTACCAGCGGGAAGTCCGTTCGCTCACCAAACCGTGGAAACGTCCCTTCGACCGGCGGCAGCGACAGTACATCGAACGGTGGGAAAGCCTGGTCAGGCGGCGCTACCCCCACTTGCCCGACGAAAGAACCTCGCAGGCCGTGCAGTCCACCCTCGGCGCTGTCTTCTCCATGACATCCTGGCCCCGCCGGACCCTGGGCGGGCGCGACGTGGAGGAAAACCTGTTGTCCTTCCTCCACGCAGGCCTCAGCGACCTGGGCCTCTCCCGTCCCGCAACATCTGCACCCGCGTCGACCACCTGAACCGACCATCAGCGACCAGGGTGGCGATCACCGGACTGAACAGGGCCACATCCGCTCCGTCATGGTGTTCCGTCGACCGGGGTTGGCCAGGGTGCCGGTGGCCACCGGACCCTCCATGGTGACGGTGACGTTCCCGCCCGACCGCACCGGCTCGCTGTCCGGCGGCGTCGGCGCGCTCACGACCGGCCCTTCCCCCGGCCCCCCGTGGCAGCTTGGCGCACGATGCCTGCGTCGACCAGCCCTGCGATCTGTACTTCGTCCAGGCCCAGTCCTCCCAGCACGGCGCGGGTGTCCTCGCCCAGCGCGGGCGGCGCCTTGCGTAGCGGGGTGGCCTCGCCGTCGATGTTGAGCGGGCCGCGCAGCAGGGGCAGGTCCGAGCCGTCGGAGCGCTGGACGCGCTGGACCATGTCCAGGGCCTGGACCTGTGGGTCAGCGAAGACCTGCTCGTACGTGTAGATCGGACCGGTGGGAACCCCGGCCTCTCGGAGGGCCTCGACCCATTCCATCCCGGGTTTGGCGGCCAGCCTCACTTCGATCTGCTCGGTCAGGGCGTCCCGGTTCACTGACCGTTCCCGCCCCGTGGCGAACCGCGGATCGTCGGTGAGTTCCGGGGCACCGATCACCTCGCAGAACACCCTCCAGTGGGCCTGGCTTCCTACGGCGATGATGGCGGGGATGTCCGCGGTGCGGAAGACCCCGTAGGGCGCCAGGACGGGGTGGTTGTTGCCCTGCGGCGAGGGGACGGCCCCGGTGCTGAGGTAGTTCTGGCCTTGGAAGGCGGAGATCGCCAGGCCGGCTTCGAGCAGGGATGTGGCCACCTGTCTGCCCTGACCGTCCTGGCGGTCGCGTCCGGCCAGGGAGGCACAGATCCCGACGGCGGTGAACAGACCCGCGTAGATGTCCATCACCGGGAGGCCGACCCGCGTGGGGTGGTCGGCGTCCGGTCCGGTCACGGACATGAGGCCGGACATTGCCTGGGCCACCTGGTCCAGGCCGGCGGACTGGGCCAGCGGCCCGACAGTCCCGAAGCCGGAGACCGAGGCGATCACCAGCCCGGGGTTGGCCTCGCGCAGCTGTTCGGGGTCCAGGCCCATGGTGGACAGCACACCGGGACGGAAGTTCTCCACAAGGACATCGGCCGAGGTGGCAAGGCCCCAGAGAAGCCGACGCCCCTCCTTCGAGTAGAAGTCCACCGCGATGGACTGCTTGTTGCGGTTGGTCGAATCGAAGTACAGGGAGTGGTCGCCCTCGAAGGGGGGCCACGTGCGGGTGGAGTCGCCGCCCTTGGCGGACTCGACCTTGACGATGGCCGCCCCGAGGTCTCCGAGCAGGGCGGTGCAGTACGGTCCCGCCAGCGCCCGGGACAGGTCCATGACGGTGATCCCGTCCAGGGGCAGCGCGGCGGAGTTCTCGGTGGGATGCGGGGCCATGGTCAACCCCGCAGCTTCACGTTGATCTGCTTGATCTGGGTGAAGCCCTCCAGCATGCCCTCGAGGGAGGCCTCGCGGCCCATCCCGGACTGCTTGTAGCCGCCGTAGGACTGGCCGACAACCTGTCCCCCGCCCTGATTCACCTGGACCCAACCGGACTCGATCCGGTGGGCGGTGTTCAGTGCGTCGTCCAGGTCATGAGTCCAGACGTAGGCGGCCAGGCCGTAGTGGGAGTCGTTGGCCATCTTCACCACCTCGTCCACGTCCTTCCACTTGATGGCCACGAGGACCGGGCCGAAGATCTCCTCCTGGGCCAGCCGGAAGTCGTTGCGGGCCCCGCCGAAGATGGTGGGCGTGTGGTAGAAGCCCTCGGTCAGAGGTCCCTCGGCGGGCTTCTTGCCACCCAGCACAGTGGTCAGGTCCGGGTGGTCACGGCCGTCCGTCAGGTAGCCGCTGATCTGGTCGAACTGGCTCTGGTTGATGACCGATCCCATGTCCGTGGCATCGTCGAGCGGGTCTCCGACCGTGAGGGCCCCGAGCCGGGCGGACAGTCCCTCGAGCACCTCGTCGTAGATGTCCTCGTGCAGGAACAGTCGGGAGCCAGCCGTGCAGGACTGTCCCTGGCGGGTGAAACGGGACGACAGCAGCAGGCCGTCCAGGATGCCCTCGTCCTCCACCGCGTCCGGAAACACGATGGACGGGTTCTTCCCGCCGAGTTCGAGGGACAGGTGGGCCAGGCGCTCGGAGGCCTGTGCGGCCACGCCACGGCCCACCTCGGTGGAACCGGTGAAGGAGACCTTGTCCACGCCCGGGTGCGCGGACAGGGCGTCACCGATGACCGATCCGCGCCCGGTCAAGGAATTCACGGCACCGGGCGGCACGTGGCGCTGGCAGACTTGGGCCAAGTACTGGACGGTCAACGGAGCGTCGTCGGCCGCCTTGAGGATGACCGTGTTGCCGGCGGCCAAGGCGGCCGGGACCTTGAACGCCGCGATCATCAGCGGGGAGTTCCACGGCAGGATGCAGGCGACCACGCCGAGCGGTTCCCGGCGACTGTACTGCAACTGCTGGTCACCGGCGGGCAGGGTGACTCCCTTGGACTCCCCTGCGACCCCGGCGAAGTAGCGGAACAGTGAGACGAGCGTGCTGACCTCGGGCCGGGCCTGCGTCCGCAGGGCGTTGCCCGTGTCCAGGGCAGTCAGCCGGGCGAACTTCTCGGCCTCGGCCTCGATGTCGTCCGCGATGGCCAACAGCGCCTTCGCGCGCCCGGTGAAGTGCAGGCTCCGCCATTCGGGGAAGGCCTGGCGCGCGGCCGCCACCGCCCGGTCCACATCATCCGGACCGGCTGCCGGGACGCGCCCGATCACACCGCCCCGACACGACGGGTTGCGCACGTCGCGCCATGCGCCGGTGCTCGCCTCCACTGCGCGGCCATCGATCCACAGCAGCTGCTCGATGCCGTCCAGGATGTCGCTGGCACGGGAGTCCAGGATGATCTCGGTCATGGGTCCCTCTTCCGGGTTTCTTGGCGATTCGGGTGAGGTCGATGCGGACAGTGGCGGGCTCAACGGTGACGGAACGTCGCGGCGCGGCGCTCAGTGAAGGCGGCCATGCCCTCGGTCTGGTCCTCGGTGGCGAAGCAGGCGTGGTTCAGTCGGCGTTCGAGCGTCACGCCTTCGGCGAGGGTGGACTCGTAGGCGGCATTCACCGCCTCCTTGGCGAGCATCGCGACCGGCTTGGACATAGCGGCGGCGGTCTCCGCGAGGGCGGCAGCCTCGGTGAGCAGGTCGGCCACCGGCACCACGCGTGCGACCAGGCCGGAGTGCTCGGCCTCCTCGGCGCCCATGACGCGTCCGGTCAGGACCATCTCCATGGCCTTGGACTTGCCGATGGCCCGGGTCAGGCGCTGAGATCCGCCCATCCCGGGGATGACACCGAGCTTGATCTCGGGCTGGCCGAACTTCGCGTTGTCCGCGGCGACGATGACGTCCGCCATCATCGCCAGCTCGCAGCCGCCGCCGAGGGCGTGCCCGGCCACGGCCGCAATCACCGGTGTCCGCACGGTCGTGAACCGTTCCCAGATACCGAACAGGTCAGTGGTGTAGGCCTCCGTGAAGCTGAGTGAGGCCATCTCCTTGATGTCCGCGCCGGCAGCGAAGGCCTTCTCGGAACCTGTCAGGACGATCGCCCCGATGCCCGGGTCATGGTCGAAGCGGGTGGCGGCGTCGATGAGCTCGTGGCTGAGCTGGTTGTTCAGGGCGTTGAGGGCCTTCGGCCGGTTCAGGGTGATGGTCGCGACCCGGCCCTCGGTGCTGGTCAGGATGGTCTCGTAGCCAGCGGCCATGGTGGTCCTCACTTCTCGGTGGGTCCGGTGGAGGCACCGGAGTGCTCGCGGATCAGCTCGATGATGCTGGAGAAGTCCTTCGTGCCTGCATCGCCTTCGGCGTAGCCCGCGTAGATCTGTTCGGCCAGCAGTCCCATCCGGCTCTGAGTGCCGGTGGACTCGATGGCGTGCCGGGCCAGGCCGAGATCCTTGGCCATCAGCGCCGTTGCGAATCCGGGCTGGTAATCCCGGTTGGCCGGTGAAGTCGGAACCGGACCGGGCACCGGACAGTTGGTGGTCAGCGCCCAGCACTGTCCGGTGGCGTTGGAGGCGACGTCGAAGAGCGACTCGTTGCTCAGGCCCAGCTTCTCGCCGAGGACGAAGGCCTCCGAGACGGCGATCATGGAGGCGCCGAGGATCATGTTGTTGCAGGCCTTGGCCGCTTGTCCGGCGCCGGTTCCGCCGCAGTGCACCGCGCGCTTTCCGACCACCTCCAGGATCGGCAGGGCCTCGGCGTAGTCCTCGGTCGAGCCGCCAACCATCATGGCCAGCCTCCCGGCCTCAGCCCCCACGGTGCCGCCGGAGACTGGAGCGTCCAGGCTGCGGTGACCGGCCGCGGTCGTGATCTCGTGCACGGCGTGCGCGTCCTCGACCGCGATGGTGGAGCAGTCGATGAACAGGGTGTTGGGCGCGGCGACAGCCAACAGGCCCTCGACGGGCTCGCGGCCGTCGGAGCCATCGCTGCCCTGGTAGGCGCCGAGCACGTGGCGGCCGGCCGGCAGCATACTGATGACCAGCTGGGACCGCCGGACGGCGTCCGGAGCCGACTCGGCGATCCGCACCCCGGTGGCCCGGGCCTTGTCCTGTGTCTCCGGAGCGAGATCGAATCCGGTCACCCGGTAGCCGGCCCGGACGAGGTTGGCGGCCATCGGGCCGCCCATGTTGCCCAGTCCGATAAAGGCGATGTCCGGCAGAGGGCCGCCGGTTCCAGCCGTGTTCTCGGTCATGAGGCGGTCTCCTTGGTCTCTGAGAGGTGCTGTGAGAGCTCGAGGCCGTCACTGAGCGGTGCGAACAGCGCAGTGACGTCGGCGTCCGAGACGCCTTCGAGGGTGGCCGGGTCCCACTGCGGGTTCCGGTCCTTGTCCACCAGCTGGGCTCGGATGCCCTCGGGCATGTCGTGGCCGCGCAGCAGGTGGTAGGCCAGCCGGTAGTCGCGCTCGAGGACCTGCTGGACCGTGTCCGTCTCCCGAGTCCGGCGGAGTAGTTCCAGGGTCACCTTGACCGACGTCGGGGACTTGGCTTGGATCTGGGAGGCCGCCTTGGCCGCCGCCGGATCCCCGTCCGCTTGCAAGGCGGCGATGATCTCCTCGGCGGTGCCCCGTCCATAGCAGGATTCGATCCACTGGCGGTGCTCCTCCAGAGGCGCGCCGGGCGGATCGGTTGCCGAGGCTGCGATCGCTTCCGGTGCATCGGTGACCTCGAGGGCACGGGCCAGACCGTCGAGTGCGTTGGAGGGGACGAAGTGGTCGGCGAAGCCGAGGGCAACGGCGTCCGCCCCGGTGACGTGGCCCGAGGTCAGGGCCATGTGGGTCCCGAAGGCACCGGCCCGGCGGAGCAGGCGTGCTCCGCCGACGTCGGGGAAGAACCCGATGCCGGTCTCCGGCATACCTACACGGGTGCGCTCTGTAACCACGCGGTTCGAGCCGTGGGCGGAGATACCCACTCCGCCGCCCAGGACGATGCCGTCCATGAAGGCGACGTAGGGCTTGGGGTAGTCGGCGATCAGCGCGTTCATCGCGTACTCGGCCGCGAAGAAGGCCTCACCGGCCTCCGGGCGGCCGTCGACGGCAGCACGGTAAAGGGAGACGATGTCGCCGCCGGCGCACAGCCCCTTCTCGCCGGTACCGGTCACCAGGACGGTCCGGACCCCGCTGTCCTCGCGCCAGTCCGCCAGGGTAGCGCGGACGGTGTCCACCATGCCGTGCGTCAGCGTGTTCAGGGCCTTCGGGCGGTTCAGGATGAGGTGGCCGAGCCGACCGGCCCGCCGGACTATCACCTCGGGTTCAGAAGGCCCGACTGGCTTGGCTTCCGTACTCATGGATTCCTTTCAGGCGTCGTGACTGGTTCGACCGGTCCCGCGGCCGTGGCAGTGTCAGCCTTCGACCAGCATCCGGCCGACGATCAGCCGCATGATCTCGTTGGATCCCTCGAGGATCTGGTGGACCCGCAGGTCGCGGGCGATCTTCTCCACCCCGTACTCGTGCAGGTAGCCGTAGCCGCCGTGGAGCTGGAGGGAGGTGTTCGCGGCCTCGAATCCAGCGTCGGTGGCCACCCGCTTTGCCATGGCGCACAGCCGCACCGTGTCCGGGTCATTGCGGTCCAGGGCGTCGCCAGCCCGCATCAGGAAGGTGCGGGCCGACTCCAGCTCCGTGGCCATGTCCGCGAGGTTGAAGACGAGGGACTGCTTGCTGGTCAAGGGCTCGCCGAACGCCGTGCGTTCTTTCAGGTACGCCGTCGCCTTCTCCAGGGCCGCCTGGCCGCCGCCGATGGAACAGGCGCCGATGTTGATCCGGCCGCCGTTGAGTCCCTTCATGGCGATGTGGAAGCCGTCGCCCTCCTCCCCGAGCCGGTTGGCTACGGGGACTCGGGCGTCCTCGAAGATCACTGGGCGCGTGGGCTGGGTGTTCCATCCCAGCTTCTTCTCGTTCGGGCCGAAGGAGAGTCCGGGGGTGTCCGACGGGACCACGAGCGTGGAGATGCCCTTGGAGCTGGTGTCCGCGGTCCGGCACATCACCACGTAGTGCTCAGACGAGCCCGCCCCGGAGATGAACTGCTTGACCCCGTTGAGGACGTAGTGGTCACCGTCCCGGACCGCGCGGGTACTCAGGGCCGCTGCGTCCGACCCGGCTTCGGGCTCGGTGAGGCAGTAGCTGCCCAGGTGTTCCATACTCGCCAGCTGCGGGATCCACTGGGTGCGCTGCTCATCGGACCCGAAGGCGTCGATCATCCACACGACCATGTTGTGGATGGAGATGTAGGCGGCAAGCGCCGGGTCGGCCTTGGCCAGTTCCTCGAAGATGAGGACAGCGTCCTTGCGCTCCAGTCCGGCCCCGCCGTATTTCTCAGTGGCGTAGATGCCGCCCAACCCGAGTTTTCCCGCCTCGGCGAGGACGTCCACGGGGAAGTGCTTCTCTGCGTCCCAATGCAGGGCGTAGGGGGCGATCCGCTCGGCGGCGAAGCTGCGAACGGCCTCCACGAGGGCCCGCTGTTCCTCGGTGACGTGGTACATGACTGCGGTCCTTCCTCCGGGTCCGCCCCGACGTGCGGGCGTGGTCGGGGTTACTTGGAGACTTTGCCCATGCGCTGGGCGATGGGTGTGGTGAACAAGGGCTTGGAGAGGAACCAGGCGGCGGCGATGACCACCAGGGAGGCCAGGAAGATGACCAGGCCCCACCAGTCCACGACGTCCCGGGAGGTGTACATGTGGTTGAGGTTGCGCAGGGCACCGGTGAAGAACACCAGGAACACGTGAGCGATCGTGAAGGCCACGAAGTAGAGCATCACCGGGAAGTGCACGGCCCTCGCCCACTCGACCGGGTAGAGCTTGGTGAGGCGTTCGGCCTTCTCCGGCCACGATGTCGAGAACCGGATCCCGGAGATGACGGCCAGCGGAGCCGCGATGAACACGGTGACGAAGTAGGCCATCACCTGCAGCGCGTTGTAGTGCACCCACCCGTCTTCGGTGGGCCAGTCCAGTGAGGCGTACTGGATGGCCCCGGAGAGCATGTTCGGGAAGATGTCCCAGTCCGTGGGCACGATCCGCATCCAGTGCCCGGTCACCATCAGCAAGACCACGAAGATGATTCCGTTGGCCACCCAGAGCACGTCCAACGATTGGTGGAGCCACTGGGACAGGGACACCTTCTTCGGGGCGTTGCCCTTCGGGGAGAAGAACGAGTTCTCCTTGGCCGTCCAGTAACCCGGTGGCTTGCGCTCGGTGCGCACCTGCAGACCGGTGCGGATGATCAGCACGATGAAGAACATGTTGAAGAAGTGCTGCCAGCCCTTCCACCAGGGCATCCCCTCCGGGGCCGCCTCCGGCTGGGAAGCATGCCCGTCATAGGTGGCGATGAACTGCTGGACCGGCTCCAGGGTCCGCAGCCAACGGGCGGCCAGCACGACTACCAACGCGACGACGACCAGTCCGGCGGTGACCGACACCGGCCTCACCCACGCCGGGCGCCCCGCCCCGGCCCCGGATGCGGGTGCCGTCCGCGACGCCGAACCCCTCGGTGTGCCCCCCGCTCCTGCTGAGGAGGCGGCAGCCGGACCAGCGGCCGCAGAGGAGCTCGCGCCCATCCGCGACGGCTTCGCCGCTCGCGCACCGCCCTCCTGCCCCGCCGTGTCCCGGCCGGGCACCGCCGACCGGTCGCCGGCCATGCGGCGCCGACCGGGGGCACCGGTGCGTTCCTGCGGGGTATTTCCCGCGCCGCCAGAGTTGTTATCGCTGGCCATGGGCATTCTCAGTCCTTCTACTTCCTTCAGGGCAGGCGCTGGCAGCACAAGCTCGCGTGTGGCCGGACGGCTACCCGGATCAGTTCCGGCGGTTGTTGATCTCCTCGATCAGCCGCGGAACCACAGAGAACACGTCACCGACGACCCCGAAGTCGGCGACCTCGAAGATCGGGGCGTCCTCGTCCTTGTTGATCGCCACGACGGTTTTGGAGGTCTGCATCCCGGCCCGGTGCTGGATCGCCCCGGAAATCCCCAGGGCCACGTAGAGTTGCGGGGTCACGGAGACACCGGTCTGGCCGACCTGGTGGGACTGCGCCACGTAGCCGGCGTCCACGGCCGCCCGGGAGGCGCCCACGGCCGCCCCAAGCGCGTCGGCGAGGTCCTCGACCAGGGAGAAGTCTTCCTTCGACCCCATCCCGCGGCCGCCTGAGACCACGGTCCTGGCCCCACGCAACTCGGGACGGTCGGTCTCGGCCGGCGTGTCCACGGCGTCGTCGATCCGCGCCCCCGGGGCGGCCGCGGTGGCCACCATGGCGGACCGAACTTGCGGGGAGGCGACGGCATCTGCACGGGCCTCGATGGAGCCGGAGCGGACGGTGGCGATCATCAGCCCACCCTCGACGGTGGACTCGGAGGTGAAGTCCCCACCGAACACGGAGTGCTCGGTGACGATCTCCCGGCCCTCCTCGTCATAACGGACCCCGACCACGTCGGCGGCCACCGAGCCCCCGGCCACGATCGCCAGTCGCCCGGCCACGGACTTGGAATCGTTTGCGGCCGGTACCAGCACTACATGCGCGCCATAGGCGGCCACGGCGTCAGCCAGGGCGCCAACCTGGGCGGTCCCCAGCTCGGTGGCGACGGTCGCGGACTCGGCCAGGTAGGCGTGTGCGGCGCCCAGTGCGCCGAGTTGCCCGGCCAAGGCCCCGCCCTGCCCAGGGGCAGTGACGGCGACGGCGACCGGTGTGCCGATCTGAGCGGCCGCGCCGAGCAGCTCGGCGGCCGTGGACTTCGGTCTTCCCTCGATGGTGGTCTCGATCAGGACCAGGACGTTTCCGGTGTTTGCCATGATGCAGTCTTCTTTCCGGCCTGTGAGCGTCGTGGTTTCAGAGGGCAGCCGGACGGTCAGACCAGCCGGTTGGAGACCAGGAAATCGGCCAGCTGCACGGCGGCCGTGCCGTCATCGGCGACCTTCGGGCCAGCCTCCTTCGCAGGCCGCTCACTCGCCGAGACCATCACCGAACGCACCGGGGCGGAGTCCGGCCCCGCCTGGATCCCCAACTCCGTCAGGGCCCAGGTGTCCAGCGGCTTCTTCTTGGCCCGCATGATCCCCTTGAAGTTCGGGAAGCGCGCCTCAGCCGCCTTCTCGGTCACCGAGACCACCGCGGGCAACGACGAGCTCAGGGACAGCGAAGCGCCGTCCACCTGGGCTGTGCCGGTGACGCCGTCAGCGGCGATCCGTACTTCTTCCAGGGCTGGAAGCACAGACCAGCCCAGTACCTCGGCGACCATCGCCGGCACCATCCCGCCCCGGCCGTCCGTGGCCTCGTTGCCGGCCAGCAGCAGGTCTCCTCCGGTCTTCTCAACCGCCGCGGCCAGGACCCGTGCGGTCTGGACCATGTCCGAACCGGCCAGTGCCGGATCCGTCACCAGTACCCCCGAGTCCGCCCCCATCGACAGCAGCTTGCGCAGTGTCTTGGCGGAGTCCTCCGGGCCCATGGACAGGATCACGATCTCCGTGTCCGCATTGGCGTCTTTGAACCGGAGGGCCGTCTCCAGAGCACGCTCATTGATCTCGTCCGGCACCGGTTCCGAGGCGCCCCGGTCCAACAACCCCGAATCCAGGTCGAGCTTCCGATCCGACCAGGTGTCCGGCACCTGCTTGGCCAATACGACAATCTTCATCGCGTGCTCTCCTTGCCCAAGGAACCTTCATGGTCTGACCATAAGCATAGTACGTTGGTCTGACCAAAAATACTAGGACATCCAAGTAATTGCCAGCGAAGCACCAGCCAGGACTTGCCCACAGCGGGGCGAGCGGCAGCCGGCCCACATCAAGCCCTGCCGACCGCAGCGCCGGGGGCGGCTGCGCCTGTTCGACCATCGATAGGTATGGTCTGACCATAGAATCGTCAGCCCGAGGGCTCTCACCCAGGAGATCGCCGTGGTATCAGCAACGCGCACCAACCCTTCCGCGGAACAGGTTCTGCAGATCCCCGTGCACTGGACCGACGAGGTCCGTGAGGACTGGATCGATGCCAACGACCACATGAACATCCGTCACTACGTGGACATGGGCGGGTTCTCCACGGACCAGGTCTGCCAGAAGATGGGGATCGATGACGCGTATCGCGCAGAGCGCCGGTTGGGCCTCTTCACCGCGGAGCAGCACCTGACCTACGTCCATGAGATGCGGCTGGGCACGCCTATCACCGCACATGTCCGCGTCCTGGACCGAAACGAGAAGGTCGGGCATATGTTGGCCCTGGTCATGGACCGCGAGAAGGACCGGCTGGCCTGCATCTACGAGACGGTCCTGATCCACGTCGACATGGACAGCCGTCGCCCCGCGGGTTTCCCGGACGACGTGGCACAAGCCTTCGACCGCTTCATAGCCGAGGACACCGCACTGCACTGGCCAGCTCCGGTGAGCGGTTCCCTGGGGATCCGACGGAACTGACTCCCCGCCGGACGGGGGCGGTCCTGGAGAACCAGTGCCGCCGCCACATGCGCGGAGCCGCTCGGACCTGGCGCCCGCGGCGGAAACGGGATGCTGTCGGCCTATCCCGGATGCAGATCACTTCGCCCCGTCGAGCAGTTGCCCGGCGGGGCGAAGTGCCGCGCAGCGGCTGGTGCGGGTACGGCTGGGAGGGCCCCGCCCAGGTGGGCATCGACGCGGCTGAGGCCGATCGCCGCGCCGGTGGACTCATGCCACAGAGCTCGCTTCGGCCGGGCCCGAGCGGCAGGGGCTGTGCGGACACCAGCAGCCTCAGGGATTGGGGCGGTCCAGGTACACGGTCTTGGTTTCCTGGAAGGACGCCAGACCCTCGGGGCCGAGTTCGCGGCCGAGTCCGCTGGCCTTCACGCCGCCGAAGGGCGCCACGGGGTCGTTGTTGTAGCCGTTGACGCCGATGGTGCCGGTGCGGACAGTGCGGGCGAAGGCCGCGCCGCGGTCGGGGTCCCTCGTCCAGACCGAACCGCCCAGGCCGAAGTCCGAATCGTTGGCGATCCGCGTGGCCTGTTGCTCGTCCTCGTAGGGAATCACCGAGAGCACGGGCCCGAAGATCTCCTCCTGGGCGATGGTGGCCTTCGGGTCGACGTCGGCGAAGACCGTCGGCTCAACGAACCACCCTTGGCCCAGCCCCTGCGGTCGGCCGCCACCGACGAGCAGGCGGGCCTCCTGCTTGCCCTTGGCGATGTAACCCTCGACGCGGTCCCGCTGGCGTTCGGAGACCAGCGGTCCGATCTTCGTGGCCGGGTCGAGCGGGTCGCCCACGGCCAGCCCGGAGTAGAGATCGGCGAGCGTCCCGGTGATCTCGCCGTAGCGGGCGGCGGGTACCAGGATTCGGGTTCCCAGCCAGCAGACCTGCCCGTTGTTGACCATGGTCGCTGCGAAGAAGTCCTCCAGGTTCGACTCGAGTTCCGCGTCGTCCAGGATGACAGCGGCGGACTTGCCGCCCAGCTCCAAGGTCACCGGGCGCAACAGCTCTCCACAGGCGGCCGCGACCTTCCGGCCGGCCTCCGAAGACCCGGTGAAGGACACCTTGTCCACACCGGGATGGGACACGAGGTAGGCGCCGACCTCGCGTCCAGCAGGGACGATGTTCACCACTCCGGGCGGCAGGCCCGCCTCGTCAGCGGCCTCTGCAAGCAGGAAGGCATCCAGGACGGTTTCCGGGGAGGGCTTCAGCACCACGGTGCAGCCGGCGGCCAGCGCTGGCGCCAAGGCAAGGAAGGTGATGGCCTGGGGGACGTTCCACGGGACGACCTGGGCCACGACCCCGATGGGACGGCGCACCACGAGAGTCTGCTTGCCCAGCAGGCCGGGCCTGACCTCTTCCTGGGTCTTCTCCGCGAGGTCGGAAAAGTAGCGCACCAGCACTGGCGGGAAGCCCTGTTCCCACTGCTGAGCCAACCAAATGGGCATGCCGTTCTGGACCGTGACCCGCCGGGCGGTCTCCTCACCGCGGGACTCCAGGGCACGGGCGAAGCGCTCGAGGGCCTCGCGGCGTTGTCCGGGAGTCGAGTGGGCCCAGCCGGACGGGTCGTCGAACGCGGTCCGGGCAGCCGCGACGGCCGCGTCGACGTCGGCCTCGCTGGCCTCGGGAACGCTGCCGACGGGCTCATGGGTGGTGGCGGAACGGACGCCGATGCGCGCGGGCGTCGTCGGTTCTGCCCAGGCGCCGCCGATGTACATGCGGTCGTAGTCCACTATCTGTTTGGTGTCCGAGGTGGTCACGTCCAGCTCCTTGGTTCGGGATGGGGTTACAGGTGCGGGTACACGGCGGATCAACCGTGGACCAGCACAACCTTCACGGCCTCTCCGCTGGCCTGGGCGGCGACGGCCTCGTTGATCCGGTCGAAAGGCAGGGTGGTGACCAGCCGGTCAAAGGGGAGGACGCCCTTTTCGTACAGGGCAATGAGCTCAGGGATAAAGGAGTCCGGATCGCTGTTTCCCTCGACGATTCCGGTGAAGCTCATCCCGCGGGCCTGCATCTCCAGCAGATTGACGTTGAGGGCGGCCTGCGGCTGCTGCGGCACGCCCACCATGCCCAGGTGCCCCCGTTGTCCCATGGAGGCGAGGATCTCGATGATGACGTCCTCCATGGCGGTGGTGTCCAGGACGTAGTCCACCCCCTCGGGCAGGATCTCCCGCACCCGCGCCGACATCGACGAAGCCGTAGGGTCCACCACGTGGGTGGCGCCAAGGGACAGGGCCAGCTCCCGACGCTGGGGCAGAGGGTCGGACACGATGACGGTCCCCACCCCACGGGCCACCGCGGCCAGGACACCGGATAGCCCTACCGATCCCCCGCCGGTCACCAGTAGGGACGAGCCCTGCTCGGCGTCCAGCGCGTTGAGCACGGCGCCGGCACCGGTCTGCACCCCGCAGCCCAGCGGTCCGGCGATCTCCAGAGGAACCGATTCGGGGATCTTGACCACGTTGCGTTCGCGCGCCATGGCATGGCGGGCGAATGTGGACTGGCCGAAGAAGTTCGAGGCCACCGGTTGGCCTGCGTGACTGAGGGCACTGGTGCCATCGGGGCGCGCACCACCGAAGTTGCGGTCCATGAACTCGAGGCAATAGGCCGGGACGCCGGCCCGGCACTGAGTGCACTTGCCACAGCTGTTGAAGCTGGCAGCGACCCGGTCGCCGATCCCGACCTTCGTGACGCCTTCGCCAACGGCCAGTACGGTGCCGCTGCCTTCGTGCCCCAACACGCCGGGGAACGGGAAGGGCAAGTGACCCTCCCGGACGGCGATGTCAGTGTGGCACAGGCCGACTCCGGCGACTTCGAACAGGACCTCGCCAGGACCTGGATCGCCGATGGCCAGGTCCTTGAGCGTGAACTCTCCACCGGTGGCCTCTAGGACAGCTGCGGTGGTTTTCATGGTTTCTCCTGGGGGTGTGAACGACTCCGGTTTCGGGCTGAGGTCAGCTGCGGCCAGCCCGTATCAGCAGTTGCCGCGGGAGACCCGGACACGGGCGCCCTCGGCCTCGTCCGAGACGATCAGCTGGCAGGACAGCCTGGAGTTCGCTGACGCGTCCTCGAGGAACTCGATGAGGTCCGCTTCCTCAGTCATCGGCTCCTCGAACGCGCCGTCAGGGGCGTGTTCCAGGAAGACGTGGCAGGTGGCACAGGAACAGCTCCCGCCGCATTCGGCCACGATGCCGGGCAGATTGTTCCGCACGGAGCCATCCATGACGGATTGCCCGCAGGGAACATCCATCGGTTTTTCGGTTCCGTCCGGAAGCACATAGGTGACAGTGGGCATGTCAGTCCCTTCCTTCTTGGGCTGGGATTTCGATATCGGCAGCCGCCCAGGGGCCTCGGCCCGGGAGGGCTCAGGCCGGCAGTTCTCGGACCGGCGGACCTCAGGCCGACACGAGGACCCGCAGGTCGGTGTCCGGGTCGAGAAGAGCCTGCGGGTCGACCGGGCACTGCCTGGTGAGCATCTTCTTCGCGGCCATGAAGTCCCTGGGCGAGTTGACCGTCTCGGCGGCGAGCAGCCGGCCGCCGCGGAGGTGGTACAGGGCGTAGCTCCCGCCAGCCGGATCCCCGCGCTGCACCGTCTCGTAGTCGCCGTGGACAATGCCGACGATCTTGATCTTCAGTTCGAACTGATCCGACCAGAACCACGGAATGTCATGGTCCTGCGCCGGTCGGCCGAGGACGACGTCGACGGCATGTCGCGCCTGTTCCACGGCGTTCTGGATGCTTTCCACCCGCATTCGCCCGGACGGAGTGGCCAGTCCGGCCACGGGCCGGTTCGCGACATCTCCGATCGCCAGGATGGACTCGTCGCTGGTGCGGGAGCGCGCGTTGACCACGACCCCCTGATCGCAAGCCAGACCCGCCTCACGGGCCAAGCCGTCCCTCGGGATCGCTCCTGCCCCCACCAGCACGGTTCCGCAAGGGATTTCCGTCCCGTCGGCCAGCCGCACACCACCGACCCGGCCGGCGTCGCACCGGTATCCCACAGTCTCGGCGCCCGTGACGATTGTGGTGCCGCTCCGTTGGTGGTGCTCCGCGATGCGGTCGGAGAGGTCCGGGCTGGCCACACGGGCCAGGATGCGGTCCTCCCGTTCGATCACGGTGACCTCCACGCCACGGGTCCGGGCGGCCGCGGCCACTTCCAAGCCGACGTAGCCGCCGCCGACGATGGCCAGCGGCCGCCCGGAGAGGATGTCCCTTCCCAGGCTGGTGGCGTCGGCCAGGTCGCGAAGGACGTGGATACCCTCGAGGTCCTTCCCGGGCAGATCCAGACATCGGGGTTCCGCCCCGGTGGCCAGGACCAACATGTCGTACTCGAGCTGCGTGCCTCCGGCCAAGGTCACCCGCCGGGAGGACCGGTGGATGGACACGGCCGTGTCCCCCAGGAGCGCGGTAATGCCGTTGTCCGCGTAGAACGCGGGGTCGTAGAGCCACTTGACGTTCTCGCTGCCGAAGGACTTGGACAACGGGGGGCGGTGGTAGGGGGCGTGCTCCTCGGCGCCGACCATGACGATCTCACCATCGAAGCCCTCCCTGCGCAGCAAGGCCACGAAGGTTCCTCCGGCATGGCCGCCGCCCACCACGACGACCCTGCGTGGACTCACGACAGCTCCAGGATCAGGGGCCTGTTCTTCAGGCCGCCGACGAAGTTGGTCTGGACGACCTTGCGGCCCCCGGTGAGCCGCACGGAGGCGATGCGGGGCAGCAGTTCCTCCAACATCACCCTGAGCTCCATTTTGGCCAGGTGCTGGCCGATGCACATGTGCGGGCCGTAGCCGAAGGCGATGTGCTTGTTGGGTTTGCGGTCGAAGCGGAACTCGTAGGGGTTGTCGAAGACCTCGTCGTCGCGGTTGGCGGACTGGTACAGGGTCATCAGCCGGTCCCCCGGCTCGATGTGCTGCCCGCGCAGTTCGTAGGCCTCTACGGCCTGCCGGGTGAACTGCTTGACCGGTGAGGCCCAGCGCAGGGCTTCGTTGACCAGGTCGGGGATCCTCGACGGTTCCGCCTGGACCGCCGCGAGCTGGTCCGGGTGTTCGGCCAGTGCTTCCAGGCAGCTGGCCATGGTGGACGAGGTGGTGTCATGGCCGGCCGTGGCGATCGCGATGAACCAGCCGTAGGCCACCTCGCGGGGGAAATACTCGCCGTCGGGCTGCGTCGCGTTGGCGATGATGGAGGCCAGGTCGCCCCTCGGTTCGGCGCGGCGGTCGTCGACGAGGGTGTCGAAGTACCGGTAGAAGTCCTGGATGGTGGCGGCCCACTGCTCAGCCGCCGCGGCCGGGGACATGGGGGTCACGTCGGCGCGCTGGGCATCCGGGTCTGCGGTGCCGAAGAAGTCCTGCGTCAAGGCCATCATCCGCGGCTCGTCCTCGGCTGGAACCCCGAAGAGGGTCATGATGACGTGCAGCGGGTAGTAGACGCTGAAGTCCTTCACGAAGTCCAGTTCGTTACGGCCGGAGACGAGGCGCTGGTCGATGGCTTCGCGGGCCAGCACCCGGATCTTGTCCTCCCAGTGCTTCAGCGACGCCGGCCGGAACCATTCCGCGCCGATGTCGCGGAACATGGTGTGCTCCGGGGGATCGAGATATGTCAGGGATTCGATGATCCGCAGGCTTCCACCGGTCAGCTCCTTGGTGAACGCGTCGTCCGCCTGGCTGGCGAAGTTCGGGTTGTGCGCACCAGGGGTGGCTCCGCCGTTGGTGAAGATCTCGGGCTGGCGTTCGACCGTCATGATGTCCGCGTGCTTGGTCAGCAACCAGACCGGGTCGTATCCCTCGACCTTCACCTTGGCCAGCGGGGCGTTCTCGCGAAGCCACCGGTACGCCTCGAAGAGGGCCTCGTCGTCGCGGTGGCCTTCCGGGGTGACGACCTGGCGGGCGATGTGGTCGGGGACCTGCGTCTCCTGCGCGTTCTGGGTAACGCTCATCGTGTCCTCCGTGAGTTGGCTGTTTCCAACATGGAGGAATGTGACCTGGGTTACATCTATCGAATGGGGTATCTTGCCGCCCGGAAGGCACCGTCAGCTATCGCCGCTGTGGCGCCGGTACAGGGCAGCGGCCCGAGTCCTGTTGTCCACGCCGAGCTTGCGGAGGATGTTCCTGACATGGGTTTTGGCGGTACCTTCGCTGATCACCAGGGCCGCCGCCAGGTCGGCGTTGGACAGGCCCTCGGCCATCAGGGACAGGATCTGAAGTTCCCGCTTCGTCAACTCCCCGCAGCAGCCGCGCCCTGGCGCCCTCAGGCCAGCGGCACCAACAGGGGCGGCGGCCCCCGCGGACTCCACTTCGACCGCGGTCCCGCCCCGGCTTGCACCCGACGCCTTGCGGAGCAACCGAAGGCCGCGGTCAGCAGCCAGCCTCGGTTCCTCCCCACCGCCAGTCAGGAGGATCCGCTCCAGGGCGGCTCCGGCGCCGACGGTCAGGAGGCTGACCAGGTCTCGGTCGAAATCGTCCACGGTGCCGCTCTGCGCATGGAGGTCCAGGCTGACAAACCCCACTACCTCATCGCCCACCACCAGCGGGGACGCGACATAGGAGTCCGATTCGGTGACCTTGATGATGTCCGGGTGCACCCTGGAACTGTCCCTGATCCCCCGCATGAGGATGGGGCGCCGACCCTGGATCATGTCGTACTCGAAAAGGCTCCTCAGGTCCCGGAGCGGTTTGCGCCGACCGGCCTCCACCAGCCGCCTGCTCTCCGCCGGACCGCGCTCGGAGTGCGCAGACTGAGCTACCCAATGCAGACGGTCCACCCAGGAGAACAGCGATCTGACGTAACCGAGTTCCACGATCTCCACCGGCAGTCGGGAACTGAACTCGTCGATCGACCCGATCGTCCGCAACTTCTGCAGGGACTGGTCAACCCGGTGCATCATCTCCTGCCGGGTTGCCATCTGCCGGGTCATCAGACTGTTCCGCAGCACGGCAACGTCCGACGCCAGCAGGCGCGCAGCACCCGGCACGTCCAGACCGCCGGCCTGCGACCACACGGGACCACGGCTCCGCAGAACGCCCTCGGCCCAGGCCAGTGCGGCGTCCAGCTCCCGCCAACTGTCGCCGACTCCGTGCAGTGGGAGACACCTGTGGTCCAACAGGGCGACGGTTTCCAGGATGTGGTGGGCCCGCGCTGTCAGGGACTCCCACGACTCGTACGACTCGTACGGTCCGCTGGCCGGACCCAACGGTGGACTCGTCATACTCAGTGAGTATCCCACAAGCCTGATAAGCGTACAATGCTTTCAATGGACCATTGGTCAGTCCAAACATTGCGGCCCTCGCCGGACCAGCGGTCCAGAGCCGCCCGACTTGACCGGGCTCCACCGCCCGCAGAGGCTGCGGGCAGGCTTCATCGAGTAACTATCCCGTCGGGGTAGGCGAGTGCGCTCCCAGCAACCCCAGCGCGTCTGCCAGCCGGTCATTCCACGCCTCCGGGGAACCGAACAGGCCAGCGTTCAGTTTGGCCCGCTTGTAGAACAGGTGCAGGTCGTGCTCCCAGGTATAGCCGATCGCGCCGTGCATGGTCAGGGCGGAGTCCGCCGCGCGCGGCCCCTCGGCCGTGACTTGCGCCTTGGTCGCGGCGGCGTGCAAGGAGCCCTCCGGCTGGCCGGAGTCCACCGAAGCGGCCGTGTAGTACACCGCAGACCGCGCCGCCTCCACACCGACCATGATGGTGGCGGCGGCGTGCTTGACGGCTTGGAACGACCCGATGGCCACGCCGAACTGCTGACGCTGCTTCGCGTACTCGACGGAAAGGTCGAGCAGCCTCTGACTGACACCAAGGGTGTCCGCCGCGACCAGCACCGCGGCTTGACGGGCGATCCCGGACAGCACGGCCGACGCGTCCACGTCCAGGCGTTCCGACGCGGCCCCGTCCAGGGTCACGTCCGCCATGGACCTCGACCGGTCCAGCAACCGGCGCGCCGTGGACCGGACGCCGTCCTGGGCGGCCCCGACCAAGTGGAGCTCCACTCCGCCGGCACCTGCGACCGGCACCACGAAACGGGCCGCCTTGTCACCGGAAAGCACCCGGGGAACAACCCCGTGGATTCCGGAATCCCGCACCTCCAAGGGCGCGGCGTCGTCGGGAATCCGGTCCGCGGGTACGAGCAGGGCAAGCGTCTGGCCGGACAGGGCCGTCTCCACGTCCTCAGGCCGCCCGGCGAGTGCCGGCAGGGCCAGGGTCGTCGCCAGCCACTCCGAAGACGGGGCGGCTACGCGGGCGAGGTGCTCGGACGTCAGGGCCAGCTCCACCAGACCCCCGCCCTGTCCCCCCTCTTCCTCGGGGATGCCGACACCTGCCCAGTACCGGGCGAACGAACCTAGGAACTCAGAGGGGTCGCCGGTCTCGAACCAGCGCCGCAGCCGTTTCGAGTCCACGGAGCTCTCCAGCCAGTCCTGGAGAGCCTCGGCGTAGGCCTCCTGCTCCTCTGAAAACTTCCATTCCATGGTTCTACTCCAGTCACTGGTTATGAGGTCTTGGCGGTGGTCCCGGATAGTCGGGAACGGGGGTCCGCTACTTGCGGGGCATCCCGAGGATCCGTTCGGCCACGATGTTGCGCTGGATGAAAGTGGACCCGCCGGCGATGGCGGTGCCTCGGGCCTGGTTCGCCAGGCGGAGCCAGTGCCGTCCCGGATCGCCGCCGCCAGAGGCAGCCACCTCGTCTGCCAGCCCGAACTGGTCATCCAGCGGCTCCAGCGAGAGCCCGGCATCGGCCAGGTCCTCCACCAGCGGGCAGAAGTAGAGCTTTCCGATGGAGGTGACCTCACCCGGGGGCTCTCCGCCGGTGGCCCCGGAGATGACGCGCTGGCTGATGGCCTGGTGCAGGTGCACCCGGCCCCACAGATCGGCCACCGTACGCCGGACCTGCGGGTCGGCGCCCAGCGGGCCGCCGTCTCCGGCCGTGCGGGACCGGACGTCCCCGATGAGGCGCTCGATCTCCTTCACCGTGTTCACCCGCCCGGTGGCGATCGCAACGCGCTCGAAAGACAGGGTGCCCATGGTCACCTTCCAGCCACCGTCCACGTCGCCGACGACGGCGGAGTCCGGCAGGAAGACCTCGTCCAGGAAGACCTCGTTGAACTCCGCCTCGCCGAGCATGTGCTCAAGCGGGCGGATGGTCACTCCCGCCGCATCCATCGGCAGCAGGAAGTAGGTGATGCCCTTGTGCCGCTCGCCCCCTCCGGTGCGGGCCAGGAGAATGGCGTGGGCGGCCAGCTGGGCCCGGGAGGTCCAGATCTTCTGGCCGGTGATCCGCCAACCGCCCTCCACCTTCACGGCCTTGGTACGCAGTGAGGCCAGGTCTGAGCCGGATTCCGGCTCAGAGAACAACTGGCACCAGATGTCCTCACCGGTGAGGATCCGGCGCAGGTATTGCTCCTTCTGCTCAGCCGTCCCGTAGTGGGCGATGGTCGGCCCGGCGAAGTCCTCACCGATGGTGTTCAGCCGCTCCGGAGCGCCCGCATGCGCAGACTCCTCAGCGAAAATGGAGGCCATCCGTTCGTCGAGCCCCTGGCCTCCGTACTCCTTCGGCCAGGTCAGGCCGGCATAGCCGGCATTGAAGAGTTCGGTCTGGTAGTTGCGCCAGAACGGTGCCTTCTCCTCCAGCTCCGGCGGCTCGGGCCAGTCCAGGGCGGGGAGTGCACGGGCAAGCCAGGCACGCACCTCGGCGCGGAACCGTGCCTCTTCCGGCTGCTCGGAGAAATCCATGCTCGTCCCTTCATCCTTCATTCGCTACAGTGAACTTTAGGTCAGACCATTTAATATGGCTAGCCTAAGACCTCATCAGCGAGAGGACGTGCTCATGGAGGACACCAGCTTGGTCGGCACCGTGGTGGACGAAGTCGCCTTCGACGTCGAACGGGGCAAGATCGCCGAGTTCGCGCGGGCCACCGGGGCCCACGACACCGTGCACACCGACCGCTGCGAGGCCCAGCGACGCCGATTGCCGGACGTCGCCGCAACGGCAACCCATGTGGTCGCCGCCGGCCACCACCGCAGCCAGACCGCGATGCTCGAGACGCTCGGCCTGGAATTGGCTCGGGTCGTCGTTGGCAAGACCGGGTGGCAGTACCTCCGCCCGCTCACGGCCGGCGACTCCCTGACTGGCCGACGGGTGGTTGTCGCTGACGAGGCCAAGACGAGCAGCAGCGGCACTGCCCTGCGGATCATCACCCTGGAGACCGAATACCTGGACCGCGACGGCACGGTCACCGTCCGCCAGCGGGAAACGATCCTCGAAAGGGGCCGGAAATGACCACCCCGTCCGCAGGACGCTTCGGACCTGTCACGCAGACGGACATCGTCCGGTTCGCCGGGGCCGGCGGGGACTTCAACCCCCTGCACCACGACCCCTCCTTTGCCCGGGATGCCGGGTTCGAAGCCCCCATCGCGATGGGCCAGTTCACCGCCGGGCTGATGGCCGGATGGCTCACCGACTGGTGCGGCGTGGAGAACCTCCACTCCTTCGACGTGCAGTTCAAGGCCCCGGTGAAGATCGGCGACACCGTGGACTTCTCTGTCGCGGCAACGGAAACGCCCCCGGACGGGCGCACCCTCGCGCTGGACCTGATCGCATCCGTTGGCGGAAGGACCGTCGTCGTCGGGCACGCCGTGACCACCCCGCCAGAGGGCTGTACGCAGGAAGCCGGCGCCGCGTCGGGCGGCGACGTCCGTCAGCCGATGTGGACACCGTCGGCCGCGCGGGTGGACGGGTCACGGATGCGCGACTTCCAGCGCTGGGTCGCCGAGTACCGCGGAGTGCAGACCAGCGACTACACCTCCCTGCACCGGTGGTCGGTCTCGGACCTCGAGGGCTTCTGGGGTGCAGTCTGGGAGTACTTCGGCGTCCTGGCGTCGAGAAAGCCCGACCTCACGAGGCCGGGCTCCGTGCTGGCCGACGATTCCATGCCCGGGTCCTCCTGGTTCCCCGGTGCGAGGTTGAACTATGCGGAGAACCTGCTGCGTCATGCCGCGGACCGGCCGGACGACGTTGCGATTATCGGCGAGCACGAGGAGCTCGCAGCCACCAGCCTGACCTGGAGCGAACTGGAGGCGCAGGTGGCTGCCCTGGCCGCCGAGCTGCGCCGGCTCGGGGTCCGTCCCGGAGACCGGGTCGCTGCCGTGCTGCCGCACATCCCGCCAACCGTCGTGGCACTCTTGGCCACCGCTTCCGTCGGTGCGGTCTGGTCCGTGGTGAACACCGACTTCGGCCTCAGCGGAGTGGCCGACCGGTTCGCGCAGATCCAGCCGAAGGTCCTGCTCACCGTGGACGGCTACGAGTTCGGCGGCAAGGTGCGCGACATGACAGGCACCATTGCCGAACTGCGCGGGGTGCTGCCCACCGTGGAGCACGTGGTCGTGGTCGATCAATTGCCGGCCGGCACCTGCGGCGAACCACCGGAGGACACCCAGCGGCTCTCGCAGATCCTCGGCCGCCCGGCCGAACCCGACTACGAGCAAGTGCCCTTCGAGCACCCCCTGTGGGTGCTCTACTCCTCCGGTACCACCGGCAAGCCCAAGGGAATCGTGCACTCCCACGGCGGGGTGCTTCTGGAGGTGCTCAAGGCCAACGGCCTGCACTACGACCTCGGGCCCCGGGAACGCGCCTACTTCGCCGTCTCCACCACCTGGGTGGTGTGGAACATGGTGGTGGACACCATGGTCATGGGCACTTCGATCGTCACCTACGACGGCTCACCCAACCACGGCGGTCCGGACCGCCACTTCGAGCTCATCGCCCGGCACAGGGCCACCTTCTTCGGCACCGGCGCAGCCGTACTGACCATGGTGGAGAAGGCTGGAGCGGTCCCGAACGCACGTTACGACCTCTCTGCGCTCACCGCCATGATGGTCACCGGATCGCCACTGCCCGACTCGACCTGGAACTGGGTCTACTGGGCGGTCGGCGAGGACATCCGAGTCGGCTCGGACTCCGGCGGCACGGACGTGGCCACCGCCTTCATCGGGTCGAACCCGCTGGACCCGGTGTACCGAGGCGAGCTCATGGGCGCCTGCCTGGGAGTGGCCGCGGAATCCTGGGACTCCGAGGGGCACCGTATCCACAACGAGGTCGGCGAGTTCGTGGTCACCCGCCCCATGCCGTCCATGCCCGTCATGTTCTGGAACGACCACGACGGTTCCCGGTACTTCGACTCCTACTTCAGCACCTACCCCGGTGTCTGGAGACACGGCGACTGGGTCACAGAGCTGGAAGAAGGACAGTTCATCATCCACGGTCGCTCCGACTCCACCATCAACCGCGGCGGGATCCGGATGGGCTCGGCGGACATCACCCAGGTCGTGGACGAGGTAGACGGGGTCGCCGCCTCCATGGTCATCGGTGCTGAACTGTCCGGCGGGGACTACTACATGCCCCTGTTCGTGGTCCCCGCCACCAGTCGAACCGTGGACGACGCAATGCGGAAGGCCGTCGTCGACGCCATCCGCACCCGTGTCTCCCCCCGCTACGTGCCCGACGAGATCATCGAGGCCCCGGCTGTGCCCAGGACCCGTACCGGCAAGTTGATGGAGGTGCCCGTCAAGAGACTCTTCCAGGGCGCCGGGCCGGAGAGCCTCAACCGCGGCACCGAGGACGACTCAGACGTCCTGGACTGGTATGTCGGCCAGGCAGCGGAGTTCCAGCGGTCCCGAACGTGAACCGGATCGAAACATCGGCGGCGCCCTATTGATAACGATCGTTCACAGGTCTAGAGTCTGAAAATGGTAAGACCAAAAATCTCAGGCCGGGGTTCCCCGGCCGCGACCGGGTCGTACCACCCAGAACCAC
Source organism: Nocardiopsis oceani (assembly GCF_054777395.1). Classification (NCBI taxonomy): domain Bacteria; kingdom Bacillati; phylum Actinomycetota; class Actinomycetes; order Streptosporangiales; family Nocardiopsidaceae; genus Nocardiopsis; species Nocardiopsis oceani. The sequence goes on along the minus strand of NZ_BAAHAR010000037.1, from coordinate 28,696 downwards.
ACACAACCGACGAACTTCAAGGAAAATCATGCCCGCACTCGAGAACTTCACTGACGTCCTCTACGAGGTTGACAACGGCCTGGCCTGGATCACCATCAACCGCGCCGACCGTTACAACTCGTTCCGGGCCCGAACCGTCGACGAGCTCGTCATGGCGTTCAAGACCGCTTGGAACGACCCCGAGGTGGGAGTCGTCGCGCTCACCGCCGCCGGCGAGAAGGCCTTCTGCACCGGCGGCGACCAGAAGCAGCGGTTGGAGAGCGGCGACTACGGCCCCTCCGAGTCGGGCCTGTTCGAGATCGACTCCCTGCACCGCGTCATCCGGGACACCCCCAAGCCCGTGATCGCCGCGGTCAACGGCTTCGCCATCGGCGGTGGCCACGTCCTCCACCTGCTGTGCGACCTGACCATTGCGGCGGACCACGCACGGTTCGGGCAGAACGGCCCGCGCGTCGGGTCCTTCGACGCCGGCTTCGGCACAGGCCTGATGGCCCGCGCGGTCGGTGAGAAGCGCGCTCGGGAGATCTGGTTCCTGTGCCGCCAGTACTCCGCCGAACAGGCAGTGGACTGGGGCCTGGCGAACAAGTCCGTCCCCGCCGACCAACTCAAGGCCGAGGTGCGTTCCTGGGCGGACGAGATCCTCAAGCTCTCCCCCACCGCGCTCAAGGTGCTCAAGCAGTCCTTCAACTCGGACACCGAGCACTTCGCCGCAACCGGGCAGATGGCCTACTCCAGCCTGAGCTTGTTCGGCGAGACGGCGGAGGCCCAGGAGGGCATCAACGCCTTCAACGAGAAGCGGACACCCGACTTCCGCGCCCACCAGGCCTGAGCCGCCCGGACCGCTTCTCCGAGAGGACTCCACCCCATGCAGTTCACCGAAGAACAGCTGTCGCTGGCCGAGGCCATCCGCGGCTATTGCGCTCAGAACACAGCGACCGTAGCCCAGCGGGACGCCCTGACCGGGAACGGGACGCAGACCACCTCGCGGCAGACACTGGCCGATATGGCCGAGCTCGGCTGGCTGGGGATTTCCCTGCCCGAGAAGTACGGCGGGCAGGGCGGGACGTTCGTGGACGAAGTGGTCTTCCTCGAGGAGAGCTCCCGAGGCCTCGCCCCGGTCCACGCCTACTCAACCGGGCTGACCGCCGCCCAGACCTACCTCAGGTGGGGCAGCGAGGAGCAGAAGGCCAGCATCTGCACGAACCTGGCAGAGGGCCGGCTGGAAGCGATCTCCCTCTCTGAGCCGAACACGGGGTCGGACTTGGCCGGGGTGCGCTGCAAGGGTGTCCGGGACGGGCGCGATTACGTCATCAACGGCCAGAAGACCTGGTGCACCGCTGCGCACCTGGCCGAGCACGTCCTCCTGCTGGTCCGGGAAAGCTCCTCGGGCACCCGGCATGAAGGACTGACGCTGCTGATGGTGCCCACCAGCAGCCCGGGGCTGGACATCGTGCCGATCGAGACCATGGAGCCCCGCACGGTCAACGAGCTGTTCTTCAAGGACGTCCGTGTCCCGGCCTCCGCCGTCGTCGGGAAGTCCGGGCAAGGCTGGAAGCAGCTGATGCGCGGGCTGAGCGTGGAACGCCTGATCATCGCCGCCATGAGCCTGGGCGCCGCCCAGCGTTCCGTGGATGACACGGTTGCCTATCTCCAGGAACGCGAGGCCTTCGGTGTGAAGCTCGCGACGTTCCAGGCGCTGCGCCACCGGGTGGCAGACCTTGCCACCGATATCGCGATGGCCAGGTCCTTCGTCTACGACGTGGCGGCCGAGATCGACGCCGGGCTCGAGGACTCCCTGGCCTCCAGGTCGGCCATGGCCAAGTCCCGGTGCACCGACATAGCCCAGCACGCCGCCCTCGAGGGCATCCAGATGCACGGCGGGAACGGCTTCACCCGCGAGTACGGCATGGAGGGCCAGCTGCGTGCCGCCATCGCCCCGCGAATCTACGGAGGCGCGAACGAGGTCCAGCGGGACATCATCGCCAAGGCCCTGCTCGGTCGCCCCTGATCGCAGACCGGAACAACTGACAGGAGCGAGATCATGACCTCCCACCCCTCCCCATTCCGCCCGGACATCCTGGCCGGACAGCGGATCCTCGTCACCGGCGGCGGCACCGGGCTGGGCCGCGGCGTCGCCCGCCACCTGGCCGAGCACGGCGCCGAGGTCCATCTCTGGGGCCGCCGTGAGGCTGTCCTCGAGGAGGCTGCGGACGAGGCATCGGCGTCCGTTCCCGGACGCGTCCACTTCCAGGCCGTGGACGTCAAGGACCATGACATGGTCGACGCCGCCATGGAAACCCTGTGGAGCGGGTTCGGCCCGCTCACCGGGGTTATCAACAATGCTGCGGCGAACTTCATCGCCCAGACCAAGGACCTCAGCCCCCGCGGGTTCGACACTGTCTCCTCCACAGTGATGAAGGGCTCTTACCACGTCACGCAAGCCGCCGGGAAGCGGTGGATCGCACAAGGGCTGAAGGGCAACGTCCTGTCCACCCTGACCACCTGGGTCTGGACTGGCTCGGCCTTCGTGGTCCCCTCAGCCATGGGTAAGGCCGCAGTGAACGCCATGACCATGTCCCTGGGCGTGGAGTGGGCCAAGTACGGGATCCGCATCAACGCGGTCGCCCCGGGCCCGATCCCCACGGAGTACGCCTGGGAGATGCTCAACCCCACGGAGAGCTCCTCCGCCGGGGCCACCCAGTTCGACAGCGTCCCGGCCGGCCGCCCCGGCACGGTCGAGGAATTGGCCAACCTGACGATTTTCCTGCTCACCGACGCCTGCGATTACATCACCGGCCAGACCATCGCGATGGACGGAGGGCAGATGCTCGCCGGCCCCGGCACCTTCGCCGGCTTGACCTCCATGACCGACGAAGACTGGGCCGAAGCCCGCGAGAAGTCCCGGGCTGCCACGGAGGCCTCCAAGGCGCAGCGAAGCGTGTAGCCCGGTAGTCGTCGCCGAAGAAACCATCCGTCCCCTGACTGGAGTCTCGATGTCCCCTCCCACTGTTCGCACCTACGAGGACTCCGCCGTCGTCGTCGCCGGCGCCTCCTCCGGAGTAGGGCTGGCCTCCTCTCTGGGCTTCATCGATGCCGGGGTGACACGGATCGCCATGCTTTCGCGTTCCTCGGAACGGGGCATCGCCGCGCGCGATACCGTGCGTGCACGCAACCCCGAGGCGACCGTCGAGTTCATCCCGGCGGATCTGAACCATCCCGATCAGGTTGCCGAAGCCATCGAGTCAGCCCACCGGAAATTGGGGGCCATCGACGTCATGGTCAGCTCCGTGGCGGCGTCCTACCGGCCGGAGCTGCTGCACATGGTCGACCCGGCGGAGTTCGCTGCGATCGTCAACGGGCAGGCCCTTCCACCCATGTATCTGACCCGGGCCGTCCTGCCGATCATGTCGGAACAGGGCGGGGGCAGCATCGTCAACATCGCCTCGGATGCCGCCAAGGTTCCGACCCCGGGTGAGTCCGTCCTCGGCGCAGCCATGGCGGCAATCGTCATGTTCAGCCGGACAGCAGCCATGGAGGCCAAGCGCAACGGGATCCGGGTCAATGCGGTCACGCCCTCCCTGATTTCGGGAACCGCGACGGCGGAGCGGGTCCTCAGTGACGGCTTCAGCAAGTCGCTTTTCGAGAAGGCGGCCCGGATGGCGCATCTGGGAGTCGCCGAGCCAGACGATCTCGCCGAGCTCGTGGTCTTCCTCGGAGGGCCCGCGTCGGCCCGCCTCACCGGGCAGGCCATCAGCGTCAACGGCGGTATCTCCGCCGGTTGAGCAACTACCCATCGGCACGGATGAAAGGCGGGGTCCCCATGGCCTCCATTTCCAATCGCTACACCCAGCTCACCGGCATCGACCATCCCATCGTCCAGGAGGGCCTCGGCCCGTTCCGCACCCCCAAGCTCGCCGCGGCGGTGTCCGAAGCCGGTGGCTTGGGCACTGTGTCCATGCCCGGCATGCCGCTGGACATCGATGCCGGCGCCCGCACCTTCCGCGAGCACATCGAGGAAGCCGCGAGCCTCACCGACCGCCCGTTCGCCGTGAACATCCCGGTCGGCGTCGACCACAACGGAGAAGTGCTCCCCTTCACCGACACCTACATCAAGACCGTGCTCGCCGCCCGGAAAGCGGACGAGACGCTGGCCCGCCAGCTGCGGGTGATCACCACCTCGGCGGGATTCCCCGGCCCCTACATCCAGGCCGTCAAGGACGCCGGAATGATCCACCAGCACAAGGTCGGTTCCACTCGGCAGGCCGTCAAGTCCGCGGAAGCGGGGATCGACGTCGTCATCGCGGCGGGCTTCGAGATGGGCGGACATGCCCCGAGCAAGGCCGTGCACACGTTCGTCCTGGTTCCCAGCGTCACAGAGGCCGTGGACGTGCCGGTCCTGCTCACCGGTGGTGCCCGCGACGGCAGGGGCCTGGCCGCCGCCCTGGCCATGGGGGCCGACGGCGTGGCGATGGGCAGCCGATTCATCGTCAGCCAAGAGAACTCCGACTGGCACCCGAACTACGTCCAGGCCCTGCAGGACGCGCGCGAGGGCGACGACGTCGCCTTCGACGGCGTCTACGGTCCCTGCCGCGGGCTGCGCAACAACGCCTCGGACAGACTGGCGGCCCGTAGCGGCCACGGGCCGGACGGCTCCGATGAGAAGCTCAGCGAGGTGGACCTCATGCGCTGGAAGATCGAGTCGATGCAGCTGTCCCAGACCGCCGGGGATGTGGAAAACGGACTGGTCCTGGCCGGTCAGGTCTCCTCTGCCCTGACCGAACTCATCCACGTCGCGGAATTCGTCCCCGCCATGGCCGAAGAGGCCGCCAGCATCCTCCGTGGCCTGGCGTCCCGTATCGACACCGCTGTGGCCGTCGATTGAGCGGTCCCCACCAGAGCCGAACGCCGGGGCGAGGCCGACAAGAAGGCAGACATGGACTTCGGAATGACGGAAACGCAGCAGGAGCTGCGGGACATCGTGCGGGCCTTCGCCCGTGACCGATTGGCCCCCGGGTACTTGGAGCGCGCACGATCGACCCGCTTCGACTGGGACCTGCACCGCCGCATCGCGGAACTCGGCGTCTTCGGCCTCTTGGCCGGCGAGGAACACAATGCCCTGCCGACCGAGGACTTCGTCGCCGTCGGGCTGGTGATCGAGGAACTGGCCTACGCGGACTTCAACATGGCCAATGCAGCCATTCCGGTGATGCTCATGGGCTCGCTCCTGGCCCGGCACGGCAGCCCGCGGGTCAAGGAGGAGTACCTGTCCCGGCTCGTCGACGGCAGCATCTACGTGGCACTGGGGCTCACGGAACCCGAATGCGGGTCCGATGTCAGCGCCATCACCACCACGGCCGAGACCACCGGGGACGGCTACGTCATCAGCGGTGAGAAAACCTCGGTGACTATGCTTCCCGGAGCCGAAGCGATCATTCTGGTGGCCCGAACCGTGCGGAGCGGGCAGGACGTGGGCGCTTCCGCTTTCCTCGTGCCACTCGACGCGCCCGGAATCTCCAAGGCACCCATTGAAGACCCCGGCTGGAAACCCCTGGGACGCGGGGTACTCCACCTCGACCGGACCGCCATTCCCGCCGATGCTCTCTTGGGACAGGAGGGCCAGGCTTTTAGGCAGGTGCTCAACGGCTTCGACTTCACCCGGCCGCTACTCGCCCTGACCGGAATCGGCTGCGCACAGGTATCCATCGACGAGACGGTGGAGTACGTCAGCCAACGCACCACCTTTGGGACGCCGCTGGCCAAGAACGAGGGCGTCTCCTTCCCCTTGGCCGAGCATGCGACGCACCTGCAGGCGGCGCGACTGCTGTGCTATTCGACGCTCTGGCACCGGACGGCCGACCGGCGGCACACCGCTCTCGCCGCGATGACCAAGTGGTACGGACCCTCGCACGCCAGCCAGGCGATTCGGGAATGCCTACTGCTGCACGGCAACTTCGGCTACAGCAGCGAGTTCCCCTTCGAACAGCGGCTGCGGGACGTACTTTCCGTCGAGATCGCCGACGGCACCGCCCAAATCCAGAAGATCATCATCGCCAGGGAGCTGTTCGGTCGGCAGTTCGTGCCCTACGGCACATGATGGCCCGAGGAAGGCGTGCCCCAGCCGGCGTTCACCGCCCGGAGGGCCGCGACCAAAGCTGCCGGCTGATCCAGCATCGGGGCATGGCCGGCGCCGGGCAGATCCAGACAGATCCCGCCCGCGGCCTCAATCAATCCGTGCACTGAAGCGGACACCATACCGAGTTCACCCCGCAGGTAAGCCAGTCGACCTCCGGGGCTCGGCATTGTGGTTCGCATCCTGGCCTTGCCATGGAAGATCCCGGCGTCGAATTTCCAGGTCCAACCTCCCGGAACCCGGCGGATCGAGCTGCGGGCCACATGGTCGCGCACGTCGGGCAACGAGGCCTGCACGGGGATTGGCCGGAAGCGCTCCACCGCCTGCTCCAGGCTCGGGTAGAGGCGGTGCCGGGAGACGAAGGCACCCGCCTCCGGTAGCTGTTGGGCCTCCGAACCGCCGATCGGCGAATCGACCACGATCGAACGGACTACCCCGGATTCCGCCTGCTCCCGCAGGTACAGGGTGATCAGACCGCCCAGGCTATGACCGACGACGGTGCAGTCCTGGCCCAGCCCGGCAGCGCGTCGGACTTCCAGCACCTCGGCGCCCCACGTGTCTATGTCGTAGCACGCCCGGTGGTCGCTGTCACCGTGACCGGACAGATCGAGGGCCACTACCCGGCCGCGCGCCGCCAGGAGCGGGCCGATGTGGTCCCACCAGCCGGAGTGGGCGCCGCCGCCGTGCACCAGCAAGACGTCCCCGCTGCCGGCTTCACCCCACATCCTGAAGGCGATCCGTGCCCCCTCCACTCTGACGGTGCCGCGGTCGGGACGCCGGTTCAGTGCCTCCACGATCCAGCCCGTCGTCGAGACGCTTGATAGCCCGACGTTTTCCTCCTCGTCTTCACCTTCGTCCCGCGTTACCGGCCCGGAACCGATCGTGGTCATGGCGTTCCTCTCCTCGGTGGGTCCGACCCTTCGACGGACCTTGAAGCATCGTGCGGCGGCCGTGCAGCTGACCCAACGTTCGACATTCGTGGAAACTTAGTCCCCTCCATTGACAAATATTAGCCGCCGACGGATCGTGGGGGAAGGACGCACCGCATACCCGCAGTCGATGGTGGAGGGATACGTCATGGACACCTTGGATCCCACAGCGCTAGCGGTTCTGGAGCGCGCCGCGCAGGACCCGGTGGCTTACGCACAGAGGTGGAAGGACCGCACCGGCGGCAAGGTGATCGGTTCCTTCCCCATGAACTTCCCCTCTGAGCTGGTCCACGCCACAGGTGCGTTGCCGGTCATCGTCCAAGAGAGCCGGACCCCGATCACCGAAGGCCGCAGCCTCTTGCCGGAGTTCTACTGCAGCTACACCCGCAGCGTGGCCGACCAGGCCGCCATCGGTGAACTCGATGTCTTCGACGCCTTTGTGCTGGTAGACCACTGCGTCCAGCTGCTCGGGGCCGCTGACGTCATCCGCTGGGCGAAGCGCGAGACACCCATGCACTTCGCCCAGTTCATCAGCTCGATGGACGACCCATGGAGCCGGGAACAGGTGGAGGACAAGATCGGTGCCATGCGGGAGGAGGTCGAGGAGATCACCGGGGCCACCATCACCCCAGAAGCCCTCACCGCCAGCATCCGGGCCTTCAACGAGAACCGTCGCCTACTCAGGGAGTTCTTCGAGATGCGCCGCACCGGCCGGTTGCACATCCCGGCCCGTCGGCTCCAGGCCTTGGTGAAGTCCAGCATGGTGATGGACATCGAGGAGCACACCGGTCTGTTGCGGCAGTTGTTGGACCGTCTCGATCCTCGATCACCGGCCCCCGACCATCTGGTCCGGCTTCACCTGTCCGGCCACTTCTGTGCTCCACCACGTCCAGAACTGCTGGACCTACTCGAGGAATGCGACGTCGTCGTGGTCAACGACGACCTCTACCACGGCTCCCGGTACGTCTCGACCGATGCCCCGGAAGACGTGGACCCCTTCGCCGCCTTGGCCGCCTGGTACCTGGACCGCAACGTCTCCGCCCCATGCGGGACCCGCGTCCAGCGCAACGTGGACTGGCAGTCCTACCTGATCGACAACCTGGACGAGACCGGCGCAGAAGGCGTCATCACGCTCATGGCCAAGTTCTGCGAGCCCCTGATGCTCTACTACCCCGAACTGCGCAAGGCCCTGAACGCCCGCGAAATCCCCGAGCTGCTCATCGAAACCGAGCACGAGGGGTTGGCGACCGAGTCACTGCGCACCACCGTAGAGACCTTCGTGGAACGTATCCGCCGCCAGCGGAACCGCCAGTTCACCCCGGCCTGAACCGACCACACCCCACCTGACGGAACAGGAGCCATCCGATGTCTGCAGACCTCAACCACAGCACCAAGCAGTCCCTGGAAATGTCCGCAACCCGCCTCGTCACCCCGGATCCTCCAGACAAGTCGAACCGTCTGTCCAGCACGAAGATGGGCGGCCGAATGGTCAGCGAGTACTGGGACAATATCTTCAGTGCCCGCGAACGCGGCAAGACAGTTGTCTGGTACAACGGCACCGCCCTGAACCCCATCTTCCAGGCCGCCGGCCTGGAGTGGTGCCACGGTGAGGCATTCTCCGCCCGGCTGGCCGCCATGCACATGGAGGGACCGGCCCAGCAGGCCGGCGCCGAATACGGGTACATCGGCGAACTCTGTTCCTACGCCCGCACCCACTTGGGCTGCGCGGTGATGACCCAGAAGGGCATCACCGAGAAGCAGAACGGCATCGTCGGGATGGTCGAACAGGAAGAGCTCGCGGCCAAGCTGCCCTCCCCGGACTTCTTCGTGAATGCCTATGCGGGCTGCAGCACCGGCCAACAGTGGGACGCCATGACCTACCGGGTCTTCGACAAGGAACTCCCGATGTTCAATGTGTCCTTGCCGATGATCTGGGGCAACAAGAAGGACTCCGGATACCTGCGGGGCGAGGAGTGGGAAACCACCCCGCTCTACGTCGAGGAGCAGCTCAAGGAACTGATCAGCTTCATCGAATACCAGACGAAGCGGCCGTTCGACTGGGACGCGCTGTCCGAGAACATGTACTACATCAAGAAGGCCTCGGAGCTGCGGTTGGAGGCGATGGCACTGTGCGCCAAAGCCCCCACGCCGGCCACGTATTGGGACTGGGTCGCGAGCATCGCCCCGATCAACTTCCTACCGGCGAACCAGATGCTGGTGGATTACTTCCAGCGGGTCAAGGACGAGATCGAGCAGCGCATCCGGGACAACGTCTCCGCCGTGCAGAACGAGCGGTACCGCGTCTACTTCGACGGCATCATGAACTGGAACAAGCTGGGATTCCTGACCCGCAAGTTCGCCGAGTACGACGTCGCAGTGGTGGCCGGCCGCTATACCCACGATTCGTTCTGGCAGGAGCCGGACCTCATCGACCTGGACCGGCCCCTCCTGGGGATGGCGCAGCACTACTTGATCTGCCCCATCAACCACGGGCTGAAGATCATGGAAGAGCTGCTGCTGAAGCGTTGCGACGAGTACGCCATCGACGGCATCGCCTTCCATTCCACCCGTACGTGCCGGGCGATGACCAACCCCCAGCACGTCCTGGCTCGGACGGCCGAACGCGACCGCGGCATCAAGTCCTTCTTCTTCGAGGGGGATGTCGCCGACGCGTCGTTCTACAAGGACGAAACGTTGGAGAGCGGCCTGGTGGCCATGCTGGAGTCGATCGACCAGCAGCGCGCGAAGGCCTTGAGCGGCTCATCACGGCACACGGGGTAACTCGATGGGACGGGGAACCACAATGAAGTGGTACACGATGGGCGTGGACCTGGGGTCGACGACGGCCAAGGCCGCGATCGTAAACAACGACGGCGACATGATCTCCTCCACGGTGGTCCAGATGGGTGCGGTCAGCCGCCGGGCCGTCGGGGTGGCGATAGACCGCGTCCTCGGGCAGGCCGGCCTGCAACCCTCTGACATTGCCCGGACCATCAGCACCGGCTACGGTCGCCGTCTGGTGCCGTCGGTTGACAAGACCTTCACGGAGATCACCTGCCACGCGCGGGGCGCCGCCGCCCTGTCCCCGGGGGTTCGTCTGGTCATCGACATCGGCGGTCAGGACAGCAAGGCCATCGCCGTGGACGAGGAAGGACTGGTGGACCGGTTTGCCCTGAACGACCGCTGTGCCAGCGGCACCGGGCGGTTCTTCGACGTGCTGTGCCGAGCCCTGGAGGTTGACCTCGGCGAGCTCTTCGACCTGGCCCTCCAGGGGACGGAGAACCTTGAGGTGAGCAGTATGTGCGCCACGTTCGCCGAGACCGAGGTGATCTCCCTGTTGGCGCAGGACGCCGAACCCGCGGACATTTCCGCTTCAGTACACCGCTCCGTGGCGTCCCGGACGCTAGGACTCGTCGCCCAGGTCGGCAAGGCGTTCCCGGCGGTGATGACCGGTGGAGTGGCCAAGAACCAGGCCCTGGTGCAATTCCTCTCGGACTCCCTCGGCCAACAACTCGTCCTTCTGGACGATCCGCAGATCGCTGGCGCACTCGGCGCTGCACTGATCGCCCGGGACGAGCACCAGGGGAGCCTCAGCCTCGAGTCCGCCGACGTCGACGCGGACGCACAGCTGGTGGGCCAGCGCTCCGGAGGGGTGCGGGACTGCACCGGCTGCGACGGCCAACTGCACCGTGACCACCCAGCACACGGGAACAGCGGCCCCGTTCCCGTCATCCTCAGCTTGGACCGCCTCGCTGCCCCAGGGTCCAACGGCAGCTGAACGGACGACGTCGCCCCGTCCGACCGGAGTCGGGGCCGCCTCCGCAACCGCCTCGGTAGACTAGAAAACCATGACTAGCCCCACCGGAGCCGAAACGATCGCGGGGTCCTCACCACCCCGGCAGCCGCAGGCCAACCTGGCCCAAGGGAGCGCGCGATCCGTTCTCATGACCGTCCTGGGTGAGCTGGTGTGGCCCACGGGTGGAGCGGCGCGGACATCGGCGCTGCTGTATGTGATGGGCGGACTCGGCATCGAGGAGGCCAACGCCCGCCAGGCCCTCATCCGGGCGGCCGATTCGGGATGGATCACGTCGCACAAGCACGGACGCGAGGTCAGCTGGACCCTGACCCCCTATCTGGTGAGGGTCTTCGAGGAAGGCTCACAGCGCGTCTTCGACCTCAGTGAACCGTTTTCGGACTGGGATTCGCAGTGGTTGGTTCTGTTCATCACCGTGCCCCAATCTCAGCGCAGACAACGCAAACGGCTGTACAGCGACCTGACCTGGGTCGGCTTCGGCAACCCCTCCCCCGGCGTGTGGCTCAGTCCGCATGGTGAACGCCGCGGTCAAGTTTCCGAGGTAGTGGACCGCATGGGTCTGGCCGAATCGACTATGTCCTTCTACGGCCCCGTGGACGGTGTAGGGCTGACCGAATCGGAGATCGTCGCCAAGGGCTGGGATCTGGACTCACTCGCCGAGGACTACCGGCAGGTCTACGAGGAGTTCCGAGACCCGGCACCGACCAGCGAGGATGATCTGTTGTTCACTGAGATCCGGGCCGTTGGGCAGCTACAGCGATTCCCCTTTACGGACCCGCAGCTGCCCGAAGCCCTGTTGCCCGATTGGATCGGACGGACGGTCGCCAGCCACATCAAATCGCTCCGCCTTGAATGGGCTGACGCCGTCCGCGATCGGTGGGCGGCCATCAACCGCGGTCGGTACTGACTGCCTTAGGGAAAGCGGACCCGTGAATGTCGGGGCCATGGCGTTACGCGCCGCAGGTCTGCTCACTTCCAGACGGGCGATCCCGTTCGCGGTGGCGGGGTTGATCCGGTCCCGGGTCACGAGGTGACCGGTTCTTCGCCCTGCTTGTCCGAGTGCGTGGAGGCAACGACCTCCTCAAGCTCACCGGACTTGATCTGCTCCAGCAGGACGAACTTCTGGATCTTGCCGGTCGGGGTCTGGGGGTAGGCCTCGGTGAAGTACCAGCGGCTAGGGGCCTTATGGGCAGAGATGCGCTCCCGGCACCAATGCTTCAGCACTGCGGGGTCGGGGCGGGTGCGGCCGTCCCTGAGCCGGGCGACGGCGGCCACCTCCTCACCCCACTTCTCGCTCTCCACGCCGACCACCACCAGATCGACGAAGTCCGGGTGTCCGGCGAGGACCTCTTCGATTTCCCGGGGGTAGAGGTTCACGCCACCGCGGATGATCATGTCCTTGAGGCGCCCGGTGACCCTGAGGAAGCCCCGATCATCCATGGTGCCCAAGTCGCCCATGTGGAGCCAGCCGTCCGGGTCGATGGTGGCAGCAGTCTGGTCCGGGAGCTGATCGTAGCCGAGCATGTTCTGATAGCCGCGGGCACAGATTTCGCCCTGCACGCCCGTGGGCACGGTCTCCCCTGTGTCGACGTCGACAATCTTCATTTCCAGTTCCGGCAGGGCCTGCCCGACGGTCTGTGCCTGGTCCTCGGGCGAGTCAGTGACGCGTGTCTGATTGGTCACCCCATGCATCTCGGTCTGCCCGAACAGGATGCTGAACTGGCATTCCCAGCGGTCCATGACCCGCTTGACCAACGCTTCGGACACCGGCGCGGCCCCGGACATGATGGTCTGCAAGCTGGACATGTCCCGCGTGGCGGAATCCGGATGCTCAAGGACAGCCAAGAGCATGGTGGGAACCATGAGCGAGTGGGTGCCGCGGTAGGTTTCGAAAAGCTCCAAGGTCAGAGCCGGGTCGAACGCTGGCATGACCACATAGGTCCCCCTGGCGGAGATCGTCTGCAGCTCCGTGACCGCGCCACCGCCGATGTGGTACATCGGCATGGCATTGATGCACACGCCGTCCGGCCCCATCGCAGCGCGCTCGCCCACGAAGGCGGCCTCGTTCACGATGCCCTTGTGGTGCAGGATCGCCCCCTTGGGGAAGCCGATGGTTCCGGAGGTGTACTGAACCTGTACCGGATCGGTCGGGCTGACCTCGGGAAATTCGAGCGCGTGATCGCCCGAGTCCAGGAACTCGTCCCATTGGTCAAAGGTGACGAGGGTATTCAGCTCCGTGGCCTCGGGCAAGGCGGCCTGCACGACCGGCTCGAGGTCGGCACCCCGATAGGACCGCACGTAGAACAGGGCCACGGCACCCGACTGGCGAAGAAAGTACTTGAACTCGTGGGCCTTGTAGGCGGGGTTCGCCGCGACGACGAGCATGCCGGCCATGGCGACGGCCTGTTGCAGGATCACCCATTCGGCGCTGTTGGGTGCCCAGATGGCGATCCTGTCGCCAGGGGAGAAGCGGGTCAGCAGGGCGCGGGCGGCACGCTCGACATCCGCCAGGAACTCGGCGTAGGTCCAGTGTCGACGCTCGGCGGGATCCGGCACGGCATCAACCAAGGCCAAGTGCTCGGGTGCGCGCTCCGCCGCCTCCCGGAGCAGGTCCGGAAGCGTGATGTCACGGACACCCGTACTTTGCTCGGCTGGCCAGTATGACTGGGTCAACGGGGTGGTCATCGGTACTCCTTCGATGCTGCGGTGGATTCCACTCGGCCTGACGGACAGGTTGTCGGCTGGACTGGCGTCTTCGTCACGCCGGGCCACCGTTGGGCATGTCGAACACTCGCCGTGATGTCCATACATACGGTCAGACCTTTTAAATTGATTATGTGATCTGCCTCACCAGATTTCAAGGCATACCCCCACTTCGACCGACGGAGCACCGAGGGACTCAGCAGCCAGGGACTCCTGCGGGCATCCCGTGTGATGTAGCTAACATGATGGAATGGTACGACAGACTTTATAGCCTGACCAGACATTTGGTCCAACAATTTTCAACGCACTTCGCGCTGCCACACCCTTCGCCCCTGACCCGATGTGAGAGCTACGCGTTCGCGCCGCCCACCGCACGGAGCACCCGACGGTCGGATCGACGATGATCCCGGGCCAGACGCTTCCAGCAAGGATCTGACTCCGCTCGCACCGGGACCGAAGCCGACCCCCACCCCTGGCACGCCCCCATGCCGGGCACAGGGATCTGGCTCGCCAGCAGCGCGCCCGTGGCGTTGATGCCCGGAAGCCCGCCCTAGATCTCCGCATCCTCAGACCGGCCACTCGACCTCGCTACACACCTACAGCAAAAGAGCCATCACTCAAAGGGTCTGACCATTGAAAAAATAGTCCAGCCACTTTAGGATCACCGTGATGTGACCCACGACACCGTGCAGCACTGGGAGACGACCATGCCCCCACACACAACGACCTCGCGGGATCGCTACACCGAGGCCGAGGCAAAGGCCTATGCCGACGCTGGTTTCTGGAAACCGGAGAGCTTCTACCAGCTCGCCCTCAGGCAAGCTGCCGAGCGCCCTGACCAGACCTTCGTGTTCGACAACGCGAAGTCGCTCACCTACGCGCAGTTCCGTGAGCGCGTCCTGCGGACCGCCGTCGGCCTACGGCGTGCGGGCATCAAGCCGGGCGACCGCGTCGCCGTGCAGCTGCCGAACTGGAGCGAGTTCCCTGTTCTCGCTGTGGCGCTGTCCCGCATCCAAGCCGTCCTCGTGCCGATCATGCCGATCTACCGCCGCGACGAGGTGGGGTATGTGCTGAAGCACTCGGGAGCCACAGCAGCGGTCACCTCCCAGAGCTTCCGAGGCTTCGACCACCTGGCGATGTTCCAGGAACTCGCGCCGGACTGCCCGGACCTGCGATTCCTGGTCGTTGCCCGCCCCACGAACGACCCCGCCCCCGGGGCCGCCTTCACCTTGGAGTCCCTTGAAGCGGCCGGTGACCTGGACTCGCTGGAGGAGGAGGCCGGGCCAGACAGCTCACCCGATGACGGGTATCTCATCGTCTACACCTCTGGCACGACCTCTCGGCCGAAGGGCTGTTTCCACACCGTCAACACCGTGCGCTCCAGCGCCGCAGCCATCGCGAAGAGTCTCGACTACACCGAGGACGACATCCAGTTCGGCCCCTCTCCCGTGACCCACAGCACCGGCCTGGCAACGAGCATCCTCCTGCCCATGGTCTCGGGCGCGACATCCTTCCTCATGGAGGCCTGGGATCCGGGTGAAGGGCTGCGCTTGATCGAGCAACACCGGTGCACAGTGACGGTGACGGCGACCCCGTTCCTGCAAATGCTCATGGGCGCCTACGACCCGGACAAGCACAACCCCAGCAGCTTGCGCGTGTGGGTGTGCGCGGGGTCGCCGATCCCCGGTGCGATCGTGGAGCAGGCCTCGCAGGTCCTGCCCTCCGCCCAGACACTCAGCCTGTACGGCCGGTCAGAGAACATGCTGACCACGATGTGCACGGTGGCGGACGATCCCCAACGGTCCATCACCTCAGACGGCAGGGCGCTGGAAGGTGCCGTGGTCAAGGTCGTCGGACCCGACGGCTACGAGCTGCCCCGCGGCGACGAGGGCGACATCGCCTACAAGGGCCCGAGTCACATGCTGGAGTACTTCCGTGACCAGGAGCAGACCGCACAGTTGTTCACTCCGGAGGGGTATTCGCGTTCCGGTGACCTCGGGCGCATGGACGACGACGGCTACGTGCGCGTGACGGGACGCTTGAAGGACATCGTCATCCGCGGGGGCGTGAACATCAGCGCCCGGGAGATCGAGGACGCCCTGATGGGGCATCCCTCAGTGGGGAACGTGGCGGCAGTGGGGATGCCCGACGAGCGCTTGGGCGAGCGTGTGTGCGTTTACGTCCAGGTCGCCTCGAACGCCGACCCCCTCACTCTCGATGACGTGGTCGCGCACCTGCGCGGGCGCGGCGTGGCGACGCAGAAACTCCCCGAGCGGCTCGAGGTCGTCCCCGAGCTGCCTATGACGGCTACCGGCAAGATCCAAAAGCACGTGCTGAGGGCGGACATCGCCGAAAAGGTCTCCTGACAGTCGCCCGCGGAGAACTGGAGGGGGCTCGGACACGGGCCAAGACACTCAGAGAATCCCGGCGACTGCGGTGCGACGGCCGCCGATACTACTGATCCTTGATGAGGTGATTGACGGAATGGGGCAGGGATCCGGCCCGACCGATCGGACGAATCCGAGCAGCAATCCCGGCCCCTGCTGGACTGAGCGCAGACGGGACCGCAGCACCTTCTCCAACTCCTCCAAGCTCCGGAAGGCCCGGTTCGCCAGATGGTCCTTTATGTGTGCCCACAACGTCTCGACCGGGTTCAACTCCGGGGCGTACTTGGGCAGGTGCACCGCGCTCAACCATGCCCGACCGGCCACCTCCCGGCTCACCCAGCGGGCAGTCTGCGAGGACAGCCCGAGTCGGTCCAGCATCCGCCAGACCCCGGAAGGGTCGGGGTAGCGGCGGCCGAACCGCTCTGACATCAGGTGGTTAATCCGGTCCAGGTGCCACTGCTGGTCCTGCCAGCCGTGGCGCCTGAGCCCTGGGGAATCAGGGCGATCAGGGTGATCAGCTCGCGCTCTTGCTCGGGGCTCAGCAGGGTATCGGCTCCTAGCGGGCCGCGCTCAAGGCTTGGGCGCCGCCCTTGGACCAGGTGTTATGCCGCAGGTGGACGGCTTGGCAGGAGGCACCGAGCAGGCGGGCGATCTGGGCTTGGGAGTGTTTGCCGGCCTCGAACAGGGCAGCGGCGCGCATCCGACGGGCGTGAAGTTCCTCAGGGGCACGAAGGTTCTGGGGGAACTCCACGCCTTATGACAGGACAGGCGCCGACATTCGTCAAAACCAACCTCGAATATCAGTAGCTCTGAATGACATTTACGGCCTTAGTGCGTGTGTAACTGAGTAGTTCATCAAGGCACTCTTCACGACCGATCCCGGAGGCCTTGACACCGCCGAAAGGCATTCCGGGAAAGTGTTGGGTCGCTCCGTTCACCCAGACGTATCCCACATCCAGCTCCCGAACTATTCGCTGCGCTCGTGCTAGGTCGTTAGTCCAGACACTCGCAGTCAAGCCGTATTCAACCCCGTTCGCGAGAGCGATCACTTCACCCTCTTCGCGCCAAGTCAACACCGAAAGCACTGGCCCAAAGACCTCCTCGTTGGCGATCCGGTGTTCTGGCTGGACGTCGCCGAGTACGGTCGGGCGCACGAAGTAGCCCTTCTCGAACCCCTCCGGAGGGCCTCCGCCCGCCAGGACGGTCGCACCTTCCGTTACCGCCAGATCGATGTAACCAAGCGTTTTTTCATACTGCGCCATGGAGGACATGGGTCCAAGCGTGGCCCCATCATTCAATGGTGAGGTCATAGGTGTCGCATCGAGCTTGTCGACTACAGCCTGTACTAGTTCGTCGGCGATCGATTCGTGGACTAGCAACCGGGAGGTGGAACCGCATGACTGCCCGGCCCAGCCGAAATTCATGCCGCGGATCGCGGCGCTGGACGCGGCGTCGATATCGATGTCCGGGCAGGCGATGAAGGCGTTCTTGCCCCCGAGCTCGAGCGTTACGGATTTTACGCCTGTCTCGGCGGCGTCGCGCTGGATCGCCCTACCGGTGGGTTCGCTGCCGATGAAACCGATGCGATGGACGGACGGGTGCCGCACGAGCGTGCGCGGGACCTCAGGACCATCTCCGACGACCACCGACAAGACACCGGGGGGCAGGAGTTCACTGAAGAGTTCGCCCATCCGAAGCGCCGAGAGCGGAGCTGCTTCCGGTGGTTTCAGTACCACGCAGTTACCGGCCACTACGGGTGCGGCGATTTTCGTGATGGCAAACATCGCTGGATGGTTGAAGGGGATGATCCTTGCGACCACGCCGAACGGTTCGAGCAGCGTGAAGTGCAGGTTCTCACCGGACGCTGGAACGGTCTCGCCCTTGGCCTCCAGCGCCAGGCCGGCGAAGTAGCGCAGTGCCTCGCTGGAACGGGCGAGATCCGCGCGCATCTGCGTGATCGGCGCGCCGCAGTCCACGACGTCCAAAACGGCCAGTTCCTCCGCGTGCTGGTCCACGACGTCGGCCATGGCACGGACGGCAGTAGCGCGCTCTTTCGCCGGCGTCCGCCGCCATAGCTTGAATGCCTGCTCGGCAGCGGTGACGGCGGCGGCGACTTCGTCGGCTCCTGCGTCGGGAACCGTGGCGATGGAGGCTTCGTCGATCGGACTCGTCACTTCGAACGTCTTGCCGGAAGCTGCCTTGGTCAACCGCCCACCTACGAGGAGCTTCCATTCATGTCTTAGCAGTCTCGCCGCGTACTCCTGTGTCGGGTGCGGGGAGGAAGGGTGAGCCATAAGTCCAGACCTCCTACCTTTTCTCACTATGTGCTAAGAAAATCATTCATATTGATAAGAACCGTAGCTGAAGGCGGGTGCCGCGGCAAGGCTCGTCTGGCGGCGGAGGGCTAAGGAAGGCGACGGGTGCCCCGAGCTCGAACTTCGGCACCTGAGGAAGCACCCAGACGCGCCCGACTCCTCGCTGCCACCAGAAGGCGCAGCGGCGTGAGGAGTGGATCCTCTACGCTCCCACCCTTTCTTGTGTGGACTGGCAACCCGATGATCTTGACGAGTCAACAGCCGCGCCGTATGGTCTGGATCACTATACGCTAAGCCATTCTCACATAGTGCGAATGTTGCTCCAGTAGGGGATCGAGGTGAGCGCGGGTGCAGCCAGTCGGCCAGACACGGATCGGCGTCTACTGCCGTCTCGCGCCGCGGTCGTCCTTCGATCGGTTCCTCTCTGGCCAGGTTGGTGTTTACGTACGCAACCTGCAGAAACGTATCGCAAGCGTCCCCGCTGTGGTCGATAGTGGCGTGCGTTTCCGGCACATGGACGGGTTCGGCAGCTACCGCAGGATCAGCGACACCGCCGCACCTCTAGTAGAGGACATCCAGGACCAGCCGACCTCGCGAGAGGTGTCCCGCACCGGCAACGTCGCCCGGAACGCGCGGTACGACCGACCTGCTGCCGACGGGGGACACCAACAGGTTGTCGGAGGGCTTTATGAGCGCTGATTGCCCTGCAAGCCGTAAGACGGTCCCGGGAACGGCCAGTGCCCGCAAGGTCGTGCAGCTTCTCCTGAGCTTCTCCGAGCGTCGTCCCCGCATGAGCGTTGCTGAGCTGTCCGCCGAACTGAACATCACCCAGGCAACCACGTACCGCTACGTCGCACTCCTGAAATCCCTCGGCACGGTTGAAGAGGGCCCAGACAGTTCGTACCAGCTCACTGCAAAGGTCCTGCCCATGGCTCGCGCCGCCCAGGTGGTCAACAGTGAAGCGCGGCTCGCCCGGCCGGTCATGGAGGAGATGTCCCATCGCCTAGGTGAGACGGTCATGCTGCTGGCCGCGGCCGGTGATCTGGCAGTCTGCGTCGACCGCGTCGAATCAGCGCGGCCCATGCGGTTCACCTTCGAGCCGGGCCACTCACTTCCGCTGGGACGGGGCGCTTCGGGGAAGCTCCTGCTCGCACTGCTCCCGCCAGCTGACCGGATGAGACTCCTCAATACCTGGTCGGGCGAGGAGCGCACCGCTCTGGCCTTCGAGCTCGAAACGATTGCCGAACAGACCTACGCCGAGAGCTTCGGCGAGGTCGACGAGGGCTTGTGGGCCTGCTCTGTGCCCGTCCGCACCTTCCGCCCCCAACTCGTCCTCAGCGTCGCCGGGCCCGAGTCCCGGATACCGCCTGACGACAGGTCCGCGATCGTGGCGTCGATGAAGGCTGGTGCCGGAACGATCAGGGACGCCCTTGAGGAGTTCGCCATGCACTGACACCCCGCAAGTCGATACCCCATCGCCGACAGGAAGGTCGGATCACCATGAGAGAGCTACGACGAACTATCACCACTCCTATGGCAGCGGCCGTATCCGTCGCTGTGCTCACAGCCTGCACCGGCCTCGTCGGGCAGGACGCGGCAGACTATCCGCAAGAGGACATCGAATTCCTGGTGGGCGTCAGTCCAGGAGGCGACTACGACACCTGGGCACGGATACTGGCGCCCCACCTGGAAGAGGCGCTCCCCGACAACGTCACCGTCATCGTCGACAACGTTCCGGGAGCCGGCGGCCTCCGAGCTGCCAACACGCTCGCAGCGGCAGAACCCGATGGCTACGTCTTCGGGATCACCAATACGATGGGACTGACCGCCGCCTACGCCACGGGACAGACCGACTTCGAGGTCCCGGACCTGACGTGGCTCGCCTCGATCAGCCAGGAACCGATGGCCGTCCTGGTCAGCCCTGATGCCGGGTACGAGACCATCGACGACCTCGCTGCCGACGGCACACCGAGGGCCGCCATCACAGGGATGGGAGCGAGCACGGGTATCGGTGCCGCCCTGGTGGCGAACACCTACGGGTTCGACTGGGACGCGGTGACGCACGATGGCGGTGCCGATGCTTCGCTGTCGGTCGTCAGGGGTGACTCCGACTTCATGATCGACTCGGTGTTCAGCCGCAGTGGGGAGATCGAGGCGGGTGACCTGGTCCCGATCCTCAACCTTTCGGACCAGACGGAAGGTCCGGGCCTCGCCGACGTCGAGTCCGCTGCCGAGCAGGGCGAGGACGAGCTCGTCGGAGCGCTCAGGTTCTCCCGCGACCTGGCTGCGCCGCCGGACCTGCCTGACGAGGTACACCAGACTCTCACCACCGCCCTGGAGGAAGCCCTGGCCAGCGCGGAACTCGAGGAACAGGTGGAGGAAGCCGCGCTCGAGCTCAGTCCGCTGGACTCCGGAGAAGCCACCGCTCAGGTCGAGGAGATGGTCGCTATCTACGAGGAAGTAGAACACATGCTGGAGATCGACGAGTAGTCGTTACCGCAGATCCGTAGCACGCACCTGAGAGGAACACATGCTCGCGGAGATCTTAGCCGGTTTTTCCACTGTGTTCCAGTGGCCGAACATTCTCATTGTCCTGGGCGCCGTCGCCATCGCTTTTATCATCGGCGTTCTCCCCGGGCTCGGTGGTGCGGTCGCCCTCGCCCTGCTCATTCCCTTGACGTTCGGAATGAGCCCGGAGGCGGCGATCATTCTGCTGATGGGGGTCGCGGGCGCGGTGTGCTACAGCGGCATGATCACGTCGATTGTGCTCAACACACCCGGGACGCCTGAGAACG
Source organism: Nocardiopsis oceani (assembly GCF_054777395.1). NCBI lineage: Bacteria > Bacillati > Actinomycetota > Actinomycetes > Streptosporangiales > Nocardiopsidaceae > Nocardiopsis > Nocardiopsis oceani. Next base: position 7,623 of record NZ_BAAHAR010000037.1, on the reverse strand, counting down.
CGGCCACCGTGATCGACGGATATCCGCTCGCCAAGCAGGGCCGGGCGACCGAGGCGATCGGCGCCGGCATCGGGGCATCAGTCCTCGGAGGCCTGATCGGAATCGGTTTCCTGATTCTGCTGGTCCCGGTGGCAAGGGAACTAGTCCTCAATTTCTCCTACCCTGAATACCTGATGATGGCGGTCTTCGCATTGACCGTCATCGCCATGCTCACCCAGGGGCGGGCGTGGAGAGGGCTGCTCGCAGCTGGCGTGGGGTTCATGCTCTCGGTCATCGGGCTCGAACCCATCACCGGCTCTCCCCGGTTCACCTTCGGCGAGACCTACCTTTGGGACGGAATCCCCGAAGTACCGGCTCTCATCGGGCTGTTCGCCGGAGCGGAGATGCTCGCGCTCTATGGGCGGGGCAAGGCCGTTTCCGAGGTGCCGTCGGGCACAACTGCGTCAACCTTCGGTACCGGTGTCAGAGCAGCGCTGCGCCACTGGAGCCTCGTGCTGCGCGGCGGGTTGATCGGCACCGGTATCGGGGTCGTCCCGGGCGTGGGAGGTGTGGTCGCCTCGTTCCTCTCCTACGGGCAGGCCGTTCAGACGTCCAAGCATCCCGAGCGGTTCGGGAAGGGTGCCATCGAAGGCGTGGTCGCCGCGGAGTCCGCGAACGACGCCAAGGACGGCGGGTCGTTGCTGCCTACTGTGGCGTTCGGCATCCCGAGCAGCGTGACGATGGCGATGCTTCTGGGCGCGCTGGTGATGCACGGAGTGCCCGCCGGGCCGACCCTCATGCTCGAACGCACCGACCTCATCTACGTGATGATCGCCGTCCTGGTGGTCGCGAAGCTGGCCGCTCCGGTGTTCGTATGGCTGATCGGACCGCGCATTGCGAAGTTGACGCAGGTCCGGCCTTCACTGCTGGCGCCTGCCGTGGTCGTCATCGCACTGTCCGGTGCGTTCGCACTCAACGGCGATATCTACGACGTCTTCGTGGTGCTGGTCTTCTCGTACCTCGGGTACGGAATGCAGCGGTACGGGTTTTCCCGGATCGCCTTCGTGATCGCCCTCCTCCTCGGTGAACTGGTCGAACGCTCATACCACCAGACAGTCGCGTCTTTCGGCGACATCACCGGCATCGTCACACGCCCGATCTCCCTGGTGCTGGTGATCATGACCCTGCTGATGCTTGCTGTGCCCTTGGTCAAACGCCTGCGCTCGCGGTCCACGGACAAGGGGGGCCGACCGGCTGCACAGACCGGTAACCCCTCTGGCGACATCGTCCACGGCCCGGGAACCGTGGTCTTCGACGGCGTGCTCATCCTGTTCATCGGAGCTCTGGTCTGGTCGGCGCTCGCTCACGTGGAGGGCGCCGCCCGGCTGGTGCCGCTCATCATCGGCGTACCGACGCTGCTGGGTCTCGCTGTCCTGCTGGTGCTCGACCTGGCGAAGGCAAGGGGGCGCAGCGGCGACACAGAACAGGCCGAGGTACTGAGGCGCGAGCTGAAGTTCGCCGCGTGGGCCGTGTCCCTCGTCGTGGTGGCCGTGCCCTTCGGGCTGTACTTGACCATTCCGGTGGCGGTCTTCGCTTTGCTGAAGTTCGTCAACCGCGAGGGCTGGCTCCTGTCTGCGGCCATGGCGTTCGGGCTCGGGCTCTTCAGTTACACCGTCTTCGAGGTCCTTCTCGGGCTCTCTCTTTAAAACCAGCCAGCTGAGATCGAGAGAAATAAGTAAAATGGAAGAATGCATGATGCCAAAGAATCGTGAGGGCATGAAGCGGACGAAAATAATGGCGGCCGAGGAGCGGACTATCCGATACGGCGTTGAAATAGTCGACACTACCCTCAAGGCGCAGGTGGGATTGTCGATAATTCGGTGGGACTACGACAACGAGGGCATCGCGGGACCGGCGGGTGAGGCCGGATGACTAGCGGCAGCAGTGAGGTCTGGGGGAGCGACGTCCTCGTCGATTGGTTGACGCAGACCGGGATTCCTTACATCGCCCTCAACCCGGGTGCCAGCTTCCGCGGCCTGCACGACAGCCTTGTCAACCATGCCGATGTGGATGCGCCCCAGATGGTGGTGTGCCTGCATGACGAGCATGCTGTCGCCGTCGCCCACGGCTACACGAAGGTAACCGGCCTGCCCATGGCCGTGGCACTCCACGCGAACGTGGGCCTGATGCACGCCAGCATGGCCATATTCAATGCGTGGTGCGACCGCGCGCCGGTGTTCATCATCGGGGCGACGGGGCCGCTCGACGCCGCCCGGCGCAGGCCCTGGATCGACTGGATCCACACGTCGTCAGACCAGCCCGCGATCGTACGCCCCTTCACGAAGTGGGACGACACGCCCACATCGCTGCCGGCGTCACTGGAGGCGCTGGCCCGCGCCTGGGACATCTGCCGAACAGAGCCGCAGGGCCCGACCTACGTCGTGCTGGACAGCGAAGTCCAAGAGGAGCCTGTCGCCGATGTGCCCCGGCTTCCTCCGATTGTGCCCGGTGCGGCCCGCGACCAGCCCGCGGCTTCAGGTGCGTCGATAGACCGGGCGGTCGAGCTGCTCGGGTCGGCTGCCTCCCCGGTGCTGCTCGTTGGTACCGGAAGCCGCACCGAGGATGCGTTCGCGCAGCGGGTGCGCCTCGCCGAGGCTTTGGGAGCGCGTGCCATCACGGATCTCAAGGCCGGTTCGTTCTTTCCCACACGGCATCCGGCGCACGTGCCGGGGCCTGGTGTGGTGCTGGGGTCGGAGGGTCGCCGCGCCCTGGGCGAAGCAGATGTCATCCTGGCGCTCGGTTGGACGGACCTGGCGGGCACGCTGTCCCAGGTGACGACATCCGCGAAAGTCGTTTCCGCCACGCTTGAACCGCTGGTCCTGAGCACGTGGAGCAAGGATCACCAAGGTCGCCCCGAGGTTGATGTATGGCTGACCGCGGACCCTGATCAGGCAGCAGCTCAGCTCCTCGACCGGATCGGATCGAGGAGTTCCGTGGAGTCGGTTCCTGCTGAAGAAGCGCCATCCTCCGAACAGGGGATGCCTTCCGAAAGGCATGGCGAGCCGAAATCGATCACCATTACGCAATTGGTACGTGCACTGCGGAGCACAGTGGCGGGTGAGTCGGTCACTCTGACGAGAGTGCCGCTGGGTTGGGACTACGCCGAGTGGCCGTTTGAGCATCCGCTGGACTCGCTTGGCCACGACGGAGGCGGTGGCGTCGGCTCCGGACCCGGAATGGCGGTAGGTGCCGCGTTGGCCCTGCGCGGATCCGGCCGACTCCCCATCGCGGTCCTCGGCGACGGTGACTACCTCATGGGCGTGCAGGCACTGTGGTCTGCCGCGCATGACGACATCCCGCTCCTGGTTGTTGTAGCCAATAACCGCTCGTACTTCAACGACGAGATCCACCAGGAGCGTGTGGCACTGCGGCGCGGACGCGATACCAGCCGGAAGTGGGTCGGGCAACGGCTCGACGACCCTGCGCCGGACCTCGCCGGCCTCGCCCGTGCCCAGGGCCTGGAGGGGGTTGGACCGGTGAGCGATCTGTCCGAGCTACCCGCTGCGCTGAGGGAAGGCGTTCGCCTGCTCAAAGCCGGTCGTTCTGCCGTGGTCGACGTGCTCACGGAACCCGGGTACGCTGCTGGCGCCTAGGCTGACCAGGTGTGCCTTGCAGAGCCCCGCTTGTGAGTGTGCTGGTACTTTTTCCAAAGGGGTGCTCAGCGTCGGGTCTCGTCGATCCCGATCGCTTAGGTAAAGGGGTGGGCTATCGGGAAGACCGGGCCACTTGGCCGCTTGTGCAGGGCTGTGGTTGTGCGCGTTCGGGCGGGCAGGGCCGGTGTCACTTCGGTGAACGGGCTGAGGGTACGGCTTGTATTCAAGCCCGTGGGTTTTCGTTCCCGGTTGCACTGCCAATTATGATCACGAAGACCTTCGGCTTCTTACGTTCGGGGTTCCGAACCTCCCTTCCTCACACAATGTGACCGACAAGCTTGCCTGTCACCGCCCCGCCTCCAAGTAATTCGAAGAACCAGTAGAGATTACGCGGCTTGGTCACGACGGAACCCTGACCACAAGGGATCAGGGTTCCGACGAGGTTGCGAGCCCGTCCATGGCCGGGATGCTCCCGATTCTGGAGTTGCAACCGGCGTCACCGAACGCACAGGGTCTTCGAGTCCAAGACCAGTGTCTGCTGGTTCCCGCACGGGATCGGATGGACACGCTCCAGCAGCAACCCCAGCTCGAACCTGGTATGCGCCGATCCCGGATGCGCGCTGATCGTGAGCTTCCCATGCTGTTTTTCGGCGCCCCGCAACGCGGCTGCTCCCGACCGGGTCAGGATTCTCCTGGGGGCCGCCACCTCGTTAGATCCCGCAAAATCCCGTGTCCGGGGTAACCATCCTGACCACGGCGTCGCCACAAAAGTCAGCACTCGGTTGTGCAAGTCAGGAATTCGAAGACCCGGGCTCAGGTTGAGTCAGCCGAACTGCTCCTTGAGGTATTGCCAACGCCCCTCGGTGCCACCGCGCAAGCGTTGCAACTCTGCGATCTCGTCGTCGGGAATCACTCTCGGAGTCAGTCCCGATTTGAGCACATCGAGATTGGCGACCGCGAGATCCTCGAGCATGACGGCGCCGACCACGGCATCCTTGATCGTAGGCGCGACTGACACGATCCCGTGTCCCTGAAGATGGCAGAAGGATGCGGAGCCGAGCGTGCGTGCGAGATCGGCACCAAGCTGCTGGTCTGTCACAAGCTGGGCATGAGGCCACAAGCGGACCTCATCGACGTATGAGGCTGGAATGTGCAGTAGGGGCCTGATCGGAGCATCCATCACTCCCAGCAGGGTCGCAGCCTTCTGGTGCGTATGTACGACGGCTCCGACGTCCGGCCGTGCCTTGTAGATCTCAGTGTGGATATACACTTCCGACGGCGGCGGATCCTGGCCCTCCTGGAGCTTTGCCTCCAGGTCGACGAGCGCCATCTGCTCCGCAGTCAGCTGCGACGCCGAGCGAATGGTCGGTGAGTGCTTCGGCTTGATGATCGCGCCCTCATCGACTCGCAGGCTCGCGTGTCCCAGATAGTCGATGAGACCGAGGCCGGCGAGGATGCGTCCAGCCTCTGCGACCAGGTTGCGACCCTCAACGTTCGCGATCATACGTGACCCGTCTTCATCTCGATCTCCATTGACAGTTTGACCTCTTCCTCGATGAGCGACCGCACTCTGTTGACATACACGCCGAACTCAGCGGTCCGCGTGATCTGCCGCGTGCGCGAGCAGGGCCGGTCGACGCCGATGCTCCCTTCATGACGATGCGCATCCCCGGGCCCCTACGCATGCCTGCCAATAGGTCAATTATCGCTATATAATAATTTATTATCGCTATCACCCAAGATAGAGCTGGCCATCCCGCCGCGTCAAGGGGTTGTGAGCTGTTCGGGGTTCCCTCAGCAACCATCCACTCTTGTCAACACACAGCAGTACGGCCGCAGGCCACCGTTGAAGAGCCAGGAACTCGGACCGGTTCGCGCTGGAGAAAAAATCAAAGGAGTTCGCCGATTCTGCCCACACGGGCCCGCCCGTCCCGCTAACTTCTTTCTCGAACGTGTGAACGAGACGAACGAGGCGCAGGGGGAGGGGATGGGGGTGGGACCCGTGGCCGAGACCGCCCTACACCAAGCCGAACAGCAGCCTGAAGGCAAGAAGAAGCCGAAGAAGAAGCGGGGGTTCCAGCCCCGCCCCGGGCACGCGGTCCAGGCCTACGTCTTCGCCCTGGACCCCGGCGCCGAGACCGAGCACCGGCTGCGCGCGCACTGCGGAGGGGCCCGGACGGCCTTCAACTGGGCCCGCAACCACATCCTGGCCACCTGGGACCAACGCAAGGCCGAGGCCTCCTACGGTATTCCTGAGTCCGAGCGCACCCCCTGGCGGTCCTGGTCACTGCCCGCCCTGCGGCGGGCCTTCAACGCCACCAAACGCCAGGACCCCCGGTTCGCCACCTGGTGGGCCGACAACTCCAAAGAGGCCTACAACACCGGCCTAGCAGGCGCCGCCGCTGCCTTTGACGGCTATGCCGCCGCCAAGCGCGGCGATCGCAAGGGTCCGAAGGTGGGGGTGCCGCGGCCCAAGTCCAAGCACCGGGCGCCCCTGTCCTGCCGGTTCACCACCGGGGTAATCCGGTGTGAGGACTCCCGTCGCCACGTGAGGCTGCCGGTGGTGGGGCGGGTGCGTACCCATGAGTCCACCCGCAAACTCCACCGGCGCCTGGCCAATGGGACCGCGCGCATCCTCTCGGCCACGGTCTCGCACCGGCGGGGCCGGTGGCAGGTCTCCTTCCAGGTCGAGATCGAACGCGCCCCCACCGCTCCGGCCCGCCCGCAGGGGGTGGCCGGGGTGGACCTGGGAGTGAAGTCGTTGGCGGTGGTCGCCGACAACGACGGCGGGGTGTGGCAGGTGGCCAACCCCCGCCACCTGGAGGGGGCACTGACCGACCTGCGCCGGGCCTGCCGGAGGGTGTCGCGGCGCCGGGGTCCGGACCGGCGCACCGGGCGCGCGCCTTCGAAGCGGTGGGTCAAGGCCGACCGGGCCCGCAACAAGGTGCACCACCGGGTGGCGAACCTGCGCACCGATGCGCTGCACCACCTGACCACCAGTGTGGCGGGCGAGTACGGCACGGTGGTCATCGAAGACCTCAACGTGGCCGGGATGGTCAAGAACCGGCGTCTGGCCCGGCGTATCGCGGATGCGGGGTTCGGGCAGATCCGCCGCCAGCTGGACTACAAAACCGCCTGGGGCGGTGGGCGCCTGGTGGTGGCCGACCGGTGGTTCGCCAGTAGTAAGACCTGCTCGGGGTGCGGGGCGACGAAAGCCAAGTTGCCGCTGCACATCCGGGTGTTCGACTGCGACGAATGTCCCCTGGTGTTGGACCGGGACGTGAACGCAGCACGCAACCTCGCCGCCTTGGCGGCGCAGGTGGGCAGTACCGGTACCGGAGTGGCCGGAGACCGGGGAGCGCAAGCTCTGAAGGCCCGTGGAGCCGACCGTAAGACCCGCACCACCCACACCCGCCGCAGCAGGGCGATTTCAAAGTTGCTGGTCTGAGTCGTATGCCCCGTTATGTCTGATCCAGGATGTTCACCGAGTGTGACGGTGAAACGAAGATGGCCTTCCTGGCGGCACGATGGGAGTTACCAGACTTCCAAAACCCGGACCAAGAAGGCCATCAACACCAGTGTCGCACGCCCTCACCGCTTCCAACGCCCCCGCCCATCACCCCCAGAGCGAGGACGAAACCGTCCACGGACTACTGGCCGCTCTGGCCTCGATCACCGATCCCCGCCACAGCCGCGGTGTACGCCACCACCTGACCACGGTGCTGGCCGTGGCGGTGATCGCCACCCTGGCCGGAGCCAGGAACTACCGCGAACTGGCCGACCAGGCCGCCGACCTGAGCCAGGACCTGCTCTGGCTCCTGGGCGCCAGCTACAGCCCCCGCCACGGGCACCTGAAAGCCCCGTCCGGATCGACCCTGCGACGAGTCCTGATCGCCCTGGACGCCGCAGAACTCGACCGCACCGTCGGTGCCTGGCTACGTGACAAGGCCGCCGGGCAGGCCGATACCTGGGCGATCGCCCTGGACGGCAA